>WFZT01000197.1 GCA_015489415.1 Caldifarciminota bacterium
CCAACTACCTAATACTCCCCTGCCCTATCAATGTTTAAAAAACTCTATTGAGCTTCACCTCGATGGCTTCTGACATTTTTGCAAGATACCTTCCCACGAGAGAGCGATTTTTCAGGGGGAAGATAAAGGAAAACCGTCAATTTGTCGGTTATTTCTTGCATCAAATTTAAAGCCTTTGACCCGAGTTTTTCGCTCAATCTTACCTTGAGTTAGTCCGAGGAATTGAAAATTATTTGATTTTTAAGGGGAGTGGGCCTCCCCACGTTTAAGAATTCATTTTCAAATAAAGCAAGTCATCCCGATCCATGTTAAACTCCACAAATACTCTGAATTGCATCCTCAAAAATCCTTCCCTTCCCTCATATATTCATCTTTTCTACACTGCAATACTTTCCCATTAATCAAATCTTGATTATTTGACAAAATTTTTCTTTTTCTTTAGTATTTATTGCGTTAAAATGTCACTATTTGAAATTTTGGGCCGACAACCAGGGTTTTAATTTAAAAGGCGGGGACTTTTCAGAGCACCGAAAAGCTTCCTCTCCTCATTAAAACTGCCTGCATCCGCAGGCGAGGAGGTAAGGTTATGCGATCGCCTTGGTTGTTGGTATTAATGGGGATGCTGTTGTTTATAAACATTCTCCCCTCACAGGATAACTTCCCTGCTCGTCATGGACTACCCGTTGATAACTATGGACTCGAAATGACCTGGGATTATTTCGAAGAGGCCTTTATAGGTGTCCAGCCGTCAAATCCCCTCGATAATTCTTTGTACAACATCATAAGGTCCCATTCAACAGGAGGTGTCTGCTTTGGTATGAGCGCACTCGCTGGTGTGGTCTATGATGAGGGCGGTTATATGGGGATGTGCTCGCCGCTATCAATGTACACCCCAAATAATACAGCACCTGGAATGGACACACTCGGTGCCTACTGGCCACAGATGAAGCGTGCAATAATGGTTCTCTATGCAAGACAATATTCCACTGAAGTTCTTCGTATAATAGTTGAAGCTATATCTCACCATTATTTCACAGACCCACAGATGGCAGCGGAAAAGGCTGATTACTATTTATCCTCGCAGGAAATACCTGTTGTTTGCATTAGTGAATCATCATCTCCAGGTGGGTTTGGCGGCATGCACGCGATCTATCCATACAAACTCATCAAGCATGCCCATGAATGGCTACTTTACGTCTATGACCCATCGTTTCCTTATTTCTCAACAAAAAGCTATTATGACAATGATAGCAATTATGTGAGCATAAATGCGTTTGTTGATTCCTGGCATTATGATTGGCCTACGACACCAGTAAAGCGTTTTGAAGGATTTATATACACTGTGCCAGCAAGAAGAGTACTTCTTCCCACATCTAATCCTCTGTTACTCTCAGACCTTGCTTCTCTCGTTACCACTTTCTTTATGAACAAAGGGCGCATCGTGGAAGTTACTGATAACACCACTGGTCTCACGCTTGGGCCAAATGATCTTTTTGTTGAAAAGAATGGTACGGCTATCGTCAGATGGCTGCCGATAAACGGTGATAATGCTGGTGGGGATATGCTTATCATACAAGGAGGCAACAATCACAATTTTACATTCACAATAAAGCCTGCAAAAGACTCCCTGTACCTTGTTTCCTCAGATGGAGACCATGCCATCGAATTAGAAGCTGAATCTGGCGGAGGAACATTTTCGTTGACCGTCAACGGATTAGGTTCCCCTTACCAGATGGTCGAACTTAATTCTGAAAATTCCTCAGTTTATGCAAGACTTACACTCCATCACATCTTTGATAGAGACGATATAAATTCATTCAAAATCTCCCCCATCCAACTTGGTCAGAATGAAAAATTTGCAGCTACCTTTGATGAAAAAGGTGAGGCCGTTACCCTGATGAGCGAATTTCCGCAGGATGTAACGGTAAATTTCATTAAATACACCTCCGGTGAAAGTGAACTCATCGAGACCAGAAAATCCCTGTTATCTGGCAAGCAGTATGTGGTTCTTGCCCCTATATCCTGGGACGGGGCTTTATTCAGCTTCTCAAGAAACAGGTAGGAGGTCACAATGAAAAAAATTCTTTTAGTGCTTGCAATTGTCTTTTCTTCATCCCTTAATGCCTCGCCATTCTGGAGAGTGACCTTAAATGTTTTACCAAGGCCACCACAGCAGATAAACCAGTGGCGCACCATACCAAACATTGTTGCACTCAGAATAACCTACACAGGAACAGAGAGAGTCAGAGTTTACCTTAATGCCACTCTGACCCAGACGAGGCATGGGGTCATTCTTCAGGGCAGGAGTCGCGTCCTCGAATTTTCTCCCGGACAAACAATGTTTATTACAAATACAGAGTTGGTTGACTGGTCCTCTGTAAGTTACAGTTCTATTATGGCAGAGAGAATACGGCGAACAGGAAATATTCCCGAGGGTGAATACAGAGTTTGTGTTGATGTAATTCCTGCCTCTGGAGGTCCATCACTTGCGCATACCTGCGCGAGATTTTTGATTGTTGCACCCTCACCACCTCAACTGGTCCATCCAGAGGATCAGGATAGTGTCATGTTATTTGGACTCGTTTTTAGATGGACTCCAGTAACGGTGCCACCTGGTGTTTCTGTAAGGTACAGAATAAAGATCTGGGAATTGTTTCCAGGTGAGGACTTCAATACGGCAACTTCAAGGCGGCCGGTTTTATCTGAAGTCACACCAGCTACGAACTTCATTTACTCTCGAAGATACACAGCGTTGCACGTTAATCATAACTACATCTGGCAGGTACAGGCAATTGATGTGAGAGGCAATCCTATAGGTGAGAACAACGGAAAAAGCGAGATAAGAAAATTCACCGTGATACCGAGGTTTCACATGATAGTCTTGCTCCCGAATTATCTCAAAATCGGTAATTTCCTCGTGAGAGTGTCATCTTATTCCACCGGTTCTTCTTTATCTTCGCTTTCAGGAAGCGGAAGATCCTTCTTCAAAGATGAATCTTCTGGCTCCAGGGTATGGTTCAATCTTACATTCACTCATCTTCACTCGGACAGCTCCCTTGGAGATACAGCGTTTATAGACACAGGGCAAATTACTGTCACTCCAGGTCATCCGATCGTATTTTCAAGGTCAGGAATGAAGCTTCATGTTACGCAGGTGATGCTCTGGCCCGATTCGTCAAAAGCTACACTTTTTGTGACTCATCCCTGTCTGCACGACACGGGCTCACCCGATTTCTGGCAGCTCGGCCCCTTTACCACATCCATTGATACCCTCGGTGGTTTTTACAAGATTGTTTCAGGGTCATCAGTGGCACCTTTTAGACTGGGTACTTACGACATATTCATAAAGCCGGTGGGTGATATCACCATAAAAACTTTCTCAGGTGGTGGAGCAGCACCACACGGAGGTGGAGGCACACTGCCCCCACATGGAATCAAACCTCCTGGCGGGCATATTTTTATCCCACCTGCTCTTTTTGCCTGGACGGGAATAAAATTTGACAGTGGTTATACTATCAAGAGAAATGCGTTGCTGGTCTCAAATACAGGATTTCTTTATGGAAGATATACGTTTTCAAATGCAACCTTGAGCGACTCAGGTCTGAGTGTTGATCTCCATCTCAGTCAACCGATGAATTTCAGGACGGTCGCTCCTTATGGCTTCAGTATCAAGGCACAAACAGGCACGCTAAAAATTACCAGATGCAGAGTTGATTCAGGTAACTTCGCAGGACGCATCCGTGTTCCTGCAGGCGAGAATGGAATCATGGTTGCCTCTGCCACAGATAGTCTTGATGTGACATCCCACAACATAACGGTAGATTCCAATCTGACGTTAACTGCAACAGGACACATAAGCAAGACTCGCATTTTCTGGGGACAATTCGTCCTCATTCACGAAGGTGAAGTAAAGTTTCGATTTACAGCACCACCAAGACGATACTTCTCTCTAATTAGCGGTGATTCACTCATCAATCCGAGCTCTACGGCTCTCGACACCTTTGTAGGAATGGTTATCAAGCCCGGAGGCAGGCACAGGGACACTCTCAGCATTATCTCACCAGACTTAAAGGGAAGAAGGGCAAAGATACCCTGCGGAAATTTGAGAGCCTGGGTAATCCTGGACGAGCAAGGAGTGACTGCAAACTTTGAGCTTCGGGAAAGCATGACTGTTATCCGAAAGAAGATGGGACGTATTGGTGAAGCAGGATATCTTGCATCCAAGTATTTTGACGTAGAAATCAAAGGTTCACCAAAGGATACGAGTAGATTTTTCATAAGATTTGCCGGGAATTCTGTTTTTGACGCTCGAATGGATGGAAAGATCAAAAAAGTGCCGCGTCCCAGCAGCATCGAATTTCCCTTCATAAAAATGGGAATCACATCCTTGGGTTATATAGTAGGTGGTGAGGTGAGATTCTCCACTCCACAGGAGCTCGATTATTGGGGTGTGAAAATTACATCAAGGTCAGGCTATGTGAGTGCTCATCAGGGTGAGGTGGTTTTTACCGATGCCGATATTTCAGAAAACAGACACTTTTCCCGTCCCTTTAACCTCCAATGGGGCGAATTTCTCGCTGATGGTCGTGTTGGGAAATTGTATTTCAACAAAAATTCAGCCTTTCAAAAGTTCGATGGATTCCCGATCACTCTGGACTCGGCTGCCCTATCGAGATACGACTCCACTGCCAGAGGTCCAAGGTACGGAGCTCTCGTAGTACGGTCTCAGATGCATTTTAAATTCTTCGGTGAAGCGGACACTGCAATCACTATTTTTGATCACAAATTTGATTCCACGTCAAATCCCTACTACGGAAGATTTGTCTATATCAAAGACCCGAAAACTTTCGGCCTCAAGAGAGATTGGGGACATAACACAGCAACATTCGACTTCGATACTGTGTATTATGACACCATCAATCAGTACGCATTTCAGGGCACCGGGAAAATCGAGGGAGTCTGGTATCTTAACGGCTCAGATGCGAAAGCGTCGGTGAAGATAGACAGTGCTTATTCGGCTATCTGTGTGACCGAGACCTCCAACAAAGGTGTGGGAACTGCTTATATGGACCTTGCCAATGTGAAGGACCTTTGGGGATGCGCGTACATTGAAGGAGATTCATTGAAAAGACTGGTAATCGGAGGAATGGTATCACCATCGGCAAACGGATTTTTTACCACAAGGACAGGACTTGCCGCTCGAATGACACTTTCTATCACTCCCACCATATCAAAGTTCACTGTCCAGGGCAAATTCATTTTCAAGCACATTGCTGGCATAGAGGTAGAAGCTTATGCGAAGTTCACCAATAACCGACAGGAGCACTGGTTTGAAGGAGATATTGAGGGACTGTTTAACCTGGGCGGCGGAATTCCACTTGCATTTACGAGTAATGCTTCAGCAAAGGGACATTTTACCTTCAGGGCCGGGGGCACTTACTCGTTTATTCAGGGTGATGCAGAGATCAAGTTCGGATTTTCAATGGGCATGAGTGGAGCAGGAATGGGCATCAGTGGGGGATTCTTTATGGGTGTAAATGTTCCACAGGAAAGAGCATGGGTCTTAAAGAACAAAACGGGAAGATTTGGGATTGATATGAGAAATCTTCCTGCAACCCTCACTGGATTTTACGCATTTCTTGATCGCCAGTATTCGCTCGATCTTGGAATTTTCTCAGGAGAGATGGAGCTTTTCTTTGGCCTCGGGGCTATGGTCAATGGCCCTGCCGGTGCAAGTGCCTGTAGTGGCTCTTTGCTTCCTTACGTAATCGGTGATTTTGGAATATACCTTGGTGGTAAAATTCTCTGGGGAGTCGTTTCAGCCTCCGGCTCGGCCGAGGCAGAGTTTCTGGGACCGTGTCCGTTTGCCATATCAGGTTCTCTTACTCTCAGAGGATGCGTGCTTGAGTTGCTCTGTGCAAGTGCAGACCTGAATTTTGGAATCAGTTCAACAAGGGGGTTCTATCTTGAATAAAAAAATCATTGCATTTATTGGAATACTTTTGTTTGTAAGCCCATTGAGGCTAATGGCACAGGAACACAACGTAATTGTCGCTGTTCCAGACACAAATCGCATACTCATTATCTGGAACACTTCAGATTACTACCCCGGATACAACCTGTACCGAAGGACATCTGGGACAGATTTCATTAGGGTGAATGACGATACCATAAGGATAATAGAGGACTGTACAAGTTTTCGTAACTTCTTACACAAGGATTCTTCCGCGTATAGGCGCTTATGGTCGGTTGTACCTGAAATGTGTGACATACCCCAAATTATGGCGTCCAAAAGGGACCGACGAAGATACGCTGTCAAAGCTGCCGCATTCCAGAAAATCTATATAGCCATTGCTATTGGACAGGGGTTTATTGATTCCTCTGTCGTAAACGGTACGCGATATTTTTACGCATTAAGAGGTATCGATTCTTCAGGGGTGGAAACAGAGATATTATGCCAGACTTCAGTGGTAGCAGGAAATATAACACCGCCTGCACGACCCGCTGGAGTTGAGCTTATCCCTGGAAACGCCTCGATAATGATAAGATGGAGGCCAGTCACTGGTGCCTCGGGTTATATAGTCGAGCGCAAAAAGGCAGGAACAGGGACTTTCATCCGAATTAATTTTCCGACAACAATGTCCAAATGTGTGGTTGGTCCATCTGGTGATACCCTTTCAGATACTACGAAACTCTGTTTCCTGGACCAGATGTACTGGTATCGATCAAAGCCCAGCAATAATGTTGTAAATGGAGTCCACTTTAAAGGGCCATTCCCGGGCACAACTTATGTCTATAGGGTTAAGGCATTCGATATTTCAGGTCGTTTCAGTCCACCGAGTATAACGGTATCGGGTACTTCTTACGATTCTACAGCTCCCCGAAGCCCTACCAGTATCCACGTGGCCGCCATTGGAGACAGCCTTAACATAACATGGGAAAAGGTATTAAAAGACTACGATGGCCACATAGATATCTCCGGAATTAAAGGCTATAAAATTTACAGGTACACTTCAATTGACGACACAATAGGCACACTCGTAACCTCATTGGTCCCTCAGCCAACCGATACTACGATCCTGAACGTCTCGTACAAAGATACAACCCACGGACTCGGTTCTCCATATCAAGACAAAGGGTACTTCTACAGGATAAAGACCATAGACAACTGGGGAAATGAAAGTAACCTGAGTGCCCACGTTGGAGGAGTGATAAAGGATAAAACACCACCTCCGCCACCAACAAACTTACGAGCACACGGCCGCACCAATAGTATTGCTCTCGAGTGGAGAAAGGTATCCACTCCTGATGTCGCAGGATACCTGATTTACCGTGGAATTTGTGGAGACACATTATTGAGAGAAAAAATACGTATGATTTATTCCATGCATCTTGTGGGGACTGTAGATAATGAGGACTCGACATCCTTTATTGATAGAACGGTTCCATCCGGATCACCTGTATGCTACCGATATACTGTCAAAGCTTATGATAACAGCCAGAATTTGAGCGATACCTCGAAAACCGTTTGTGAGAGGTTGAGAGAAAGAGTCGCCCCGCCACCGCCGCTAATTGTTGGATTAAAGGCAAGGGACGGAGCTATACTTGTTCAATGGGTTGCACCTCCGGTTCAGGACCTCTTTGGATTCATCGTGGAGAGAGCGGATACATCAGATACTACAGTCTGGGATACACTGAGCAAAAAATTAAAATTTCCAACAACTGTGGAATGCGAAAGTCTTCCCTCTATCACAATCTGGGATCAGGACACCATTTTCTCATTTCTTGATACAACAGCAAAACCGAAAGAACACTACTTTTATCGGGTGAGATGTGCGGATGTTGGTGGGAATGTCAGCACTCCTTCTGCCAGTGTGGGGACATTTACTTTTAGCTTCAAATTTCCGACAAGGTCACACATAAGACGTGTAACACCGGCATCAGATGGCCTTATCATCTGGTGGACCCCGGCTTACGATTCTACCCTTCTTGGATTTTTGGTCTTTAGAAGCGAAAATCCAACCACAGGTTATATTCAAATAAGTCCGCTAATAAGGTCAGACCATTTTAAAGATAAGCTTATAACAAAGGGCAAAACCTACTGGTACAAAGTCCAGGCACTGCACAAAAGTGGCAACAGGTCCGTTCCTTCAGCGGCAAAAAGTGGGAAACTCCCATAGGAGACTTTAAATGAAACTGCCCATATTGCTGCTTTTAATAAGTACCGTTGGCAAAGGCCCTTTTAAAACATCCGGGTACTTTGAAGTTCAGTTTGTGGTGGATACCCTGTTCGATAGCTCAAAAACCACTCCCGTGAGAACATTCCGATTGAATTTTTCACCCCAATTTTATATCTATGGAATGCCAGTTTTCTTTCATTTTTCAATCGGTAGCGCAAAAGAAAGACTAAAAGAGTGGCTAAACCAATTCGCAATGAAATTCAGTCCCCAGAGGCTGATTCCCGCTATTCCGGGGATTCCGAATTTCCTGCTGTCTTTTCCGGGAATCACCATTGGAGATGCCTTCCCTGTGTTTTCCCAGTTCACCATATCTGGAATTCGGGTGAGGGGATTAACAATCAAATACACACTGGGAGTTTTTTATTTCTCTTACACCGGTGGAGCAATCAGTCCAGCATACAGAACCGACTCTTTGAACGCGCAGTATAAGAGAGC
>WFZT01000198.1 GCA_015489415.1 Caldifarciminota bacterium
GCAATCTTTCCAGAAGAGCCTGAAAGGGCTTTAAGAAGCGTGGTTTTACCGGCATTTGGGAATCCCACAAGGCCAACATCAGCAATAAGCTTGAGCTCAAGAGTAAGGAATCTTTCTTCACCCTCTTCACCGGTCTCTCTTATTCTGGGAGCTCTGAGTGTAGGTGTGGCAAATCTTGCGTTACCCTTGCCTCCTCGTCCCCCTTTAGCGACAAGGAGCTTCTGGCCATGCTTTACCACCTCACCCAGAAATTCACCTGTAATTTCATCGCGAACCACAGTGCCAAGAGGAACCTTTATATAGACGTCTCTGCCTTTTCTGCCAGTTCTGCGTGAAGGTCCACCATCTTTTCCATCCTCTGCACGAAAAATTTTCTTATACTTAAAATCGAGAAGCGTTTTTAAAGACTTCTCACCCACAAGATAGACGTTGCCACCCGGGCCTCCATCGCCGCCGTCTGGACCTCCTCGTGGAACGTACTTCTCCCGTCTAAAGTGGATAATACCGTCTCCACCTTTACCTGCCTGCACCCTTATGCGTGCAAAATCTACAAAACTGCTTTTTCTGGACATGGTTTTGAAATTTACTCTTTAACCTGTCCAAAAGCAAGTGCTTTTCAGCAGGGCGTACTTAAAGAACATTACCCCCTCCACGCCTCCCCCACGCACTTCGTGCGTGGGGGAAGAGAGAGGTGGGGGAAATTCCTTTTATAATTCCACTGATCTGAATTTTTTCAAACAAGCAAGGGCTTTTCATTGACATGGGGGAAGAATTGGAGATATAATAAGTTCAACAATAATAAGGAGGGAATGATATGAGTCAAGTACCAGAAGACCTGAGATACACAAAGACCCATGAATGGATCAGGGTCGAGGACGGGAATATTGGAACTGTGGGTATTACAGACTATGCCCAGGAAGAATTGGGGGACATTATCATGATAGAATTACCCCCTATTCTGCAGTACAGTATTGTTAAAGGGGATAAGGTTGGTTCCATCGAGGCAGTGAAAACAGTCGCAGATTACTATGCACCCGTTGATGGAGAAATTATTGCAAAGAACGAGAAACTCGAAGATACGCCAGACCTTATCAACCAGGATCCATACGGTCAGGGATGGATATTCAAGATGAAAATTACCAATCCCGAGCAGTTAAACGAGCTTATGACAGCGGAAGAGTATAAGAAATTTATTGAGGAAGAGGACGTGGGATGAGTCACTACATTCCTAACACGGAAAAAGACAGGGAGGAGATGCTCGAGAAAATCGGGGTCTCCTCCTTTAAAGAATTAATCAAAGATATCCCCGAGGAGGCATTTTTTAAGGGGAAATTCAATCTTCCGGAGCCATTATCTGAGTTAGAGGTAGAAGAGGAATTAAAAACTCTGGCAGCTCAAAACAAATCTGACCTCAAGGTCTTTGCCGGTGGTGGAATTTACGACCATTTTATTCCTGCGGTGATTGACCAGATTATCTTAAGAAGTGAATTTTACACTTCCTATACACCGTACCAGCCAGAGGTCTCCCAGGGAACCCTTCAGGCTATGTTTGAGTATCAGAGCTTGATTTGTGAGCTTACTGGCATGGAAGTGGCAAATGCCTCTATGTACGATGGCGCTTCAGCCCTTGCGGAAGCTGCCCTTATGGCTCTTAGAATTAAACATGATCGGGACAAAATACTTGCCGCATCAAACATCAATCCTTTTTACAAAAAAGTTCTCGAGACATACGCCCACGGACAGAGAACCCCAATAGAGTATGTAAAAACAAAAGAAGACGGTTCCCTTGATCTCAATGATTTGAAAGAAAAAATTGATGGAAATACTGCAGGCTTTATTTTTCAGCACCCAAATTTCTTTGGTGTGCTTGAGGACCCATTTGAAATCAGTAAGATTGTAAAAGAAAAGGGTGCTCTACTAATTGCTTCCGTTTATCCCATCTCACTCGGTATACTTGAGCCACCTGGAGCTTATAGTGCTGACATTGTTGTAGGTGAAGGGCAATCCCTTGGACTTCCCATCTCCTTTGGTGGTCCTTTGCTTGGTGTCTTTGCTACAAAGCTGGAGTATGTAAGGAGCATGCCCGGACGAATCTCTGGAATGACAGTTGATGTCGATGGAAAACGCGGTTTTGTTATGACACTTCAAACCCGAGAGCAGCACATTCGGAGGGAGAGAGCGACATCAAACATCTGTTCAAATCAGCAGCTCTGCGCAACTGCAGCTGCTATATACCTCTCGCTTCTGGGCAAGGAAGGTATCAAAGAGGTCGCGTTACAATCTTTTTACAAGGCTCACTATTTGCACGAATTGCTTAAATCAGTTGATGGAATAGAATTTCCGTTTAAAGGTCCATTTTTTAACGAGTTTGTCATCGAGACAAAAATTCCTGCAAGAAAAATCGTGGATCATATGTTAAAATATAACCTGCTTGCGGGAATTGATCTCTCACAGTTTGACTTCCCGGAAAATTATCTTCTTGTTAGTGTAACGGAGAAGAGGAAACGGGAAGAGCTTGAAGAATACGTAAAAATTTTAAAAGAGGTGATCTAATTGCCCTTTCCAATTGAGGATGTTCTGGTAAACAGAAAGGTTGCAAAGGTAACCCTGAGAGGAGTCAGGGATAAGCCCGGGATTGCAGCCATTATTTTTGAAGAACTATCTTCGCGTGGAGTAAACGTGGAGATGATTGTGACCGGTGCATCTGCAAAAGGAAGAACTGACATTGCGTTCCTCGTGCTGGAATCCCAGATTGAAAGGATCAGGGAGATAGAGGAAGAGCTTCTACAGGCTATTGATGCCCGAGATTTAAGTATTGACAGGAAAGTAGCGCTAATCGTTTTTTACGGTGGCTCTGAGATGGCAAAAACTCCTGGCGTTGCAGCAAGAATTTTCAACATTCTTGCTGAGGCAGGAGTAAATATAGAGATGATAAGCACATCAATAGACAGTCTTTCCCTTGTTGTAAGGGAAAATCGTATAGAAGAGGCAATTTTCGCCATAGGCGAAAATCTTGGAATTGAGCCAAGAGAAGAATATTTTTAGAAAAGGAGATTAAAAATGAGCGTTGAACTTTTACAAGGGAATGAAGCGTGTGCGCTTGCAGCAATAAGAGCGGGAGTGAGATTCTACGGAGGTTATCCAATCACCCCCTCATCTGAAATAGCAGAGGTAATGTCAAGAGAACTTCCCAAAGTGGGGGGTGTATTTATTCAGATGGAAGACGAGATTGGTAGTCTTGCAGCCTGCATAGGTGCAAGGCTCGCCGGTAAGAAGTCAATGACAGCTACGTCCGGACCTGGCTTTTCACTCATGCAGGAACATCTGGGCTATGCAGCAATGGCAGAGGTTCCAGTTGTTATCGTGGATGCAATGAGAGGCGGTCCATCAACCGGTCTTCCTACAAAGACATCACAGGGCGACTTCATGCAGGCACGCTGGGGTACGCATGGTGACCATCCGGTTATTGCCGTTGTCCCCGAATCTGTCCACGAGGTTTACCACCTGACCATTAAGGCAGTGAACCTTTCAGAGATGTTCAGGGTTCCTGTTGTACTTCTGATGGACGAGACACTTTCACATTTGAGAGAAAAGGTAGATATTCCTGAGGAAATCGAGGTTTATGAGGCAAAGCCCATAGACCTACCTCCTGATAAATTCCTGCCTTTTGCCGATGGCACTGAGAAATTCTCTTCTCTTCCGCCCTATGGAACAGGCTACAGATACCACATCACCGGTCTTGCGCATGGAGCTGACGGATTCCCGACAAACGACCCCGAGGTTATTGTTAAAAATATGAATAGGTTCCTCAAGAAGTTTGAGGGAGCCGAAGACAAGATTACTGACTTCGAAACTGTTAATACTGACGGTGAGCTTGATGTACTCCTCGTTGCAGCCGGTTCAGTTGCAAGACCCTGTAAAGAGGCCCTAAACTGGGCAAGAGAGCAGGGAATTAAAGTTGGGCTCTTTAGGCCCAGGATAATCTGGCCCTTCCCTGAAAAGCATCTGAAAGAATATGATGGCAAAGTTAAACATGTGATCGTCGTTGAGCAGAATCAGGGCCAGCTTATCCACGAAGTTGAAAAATTGTTTAAGAAAACACCCGTTCACTCCGTTGTAAGATATGACGGGGAGCTAATTACCCCATTTGAAGTAGAGGAAGGCATCAGGAAAGTTGTTTCATAAACAAACTCAAGGGGGATAATTTATGGCAAGAGTTAAGTTCAGGAGGAGTACGGATAAAAAGTTGTATGCAGCAATACTTGCTGCGGGTGAATCAAAGAGGATGAAGTCGGAAAAGAGTAAGGTGCTCCACAAGCTCTGTGGTAAGCCCTTGCTCTACTTTCCGATAGAGGTTGCAAAATCATTAAATCCAGAGGAAATATTTGTGGTGGTTGGCGGCAAAAGTGAAAAAGAGGTGAGAGAGACTTTCAAAGATACCGGTGTGACCTTTGTTACACAGGAAGAGCCCAATGGAACTGGCGGCGCAGTGATGGAACTTGAGCCATTCTTCGAGGATAAAGAAGCGGATATCTTTATCATTCCGGGAGATGCCCCCTTGCTTCGCCGGGAAACAGCTCAGGAACTTGTCAGATTTCACCAGGATCGAGGTGCTATCGCAACGGTCCTGACAGCTGAGGTGCCAGACCCCACTGGTTATGGTCGCATCATCCGCTCCATCGGTGACCGCATCTTAATGATTGTTGAGGAAGCTGACGCCTTTCCAGAGGAGAAGGCTATAAGAGAGGTCAATTCGGGAATGTACGTCTTCGATACATACTCTCTCTTTAGATGGCTCAACGAACTACGGCCTAACAATAAACAGGAAGAATTTTATCTCACAGATGTAATAGAAATTTTGCAGAGAAGACTTGGCGGCGTTTTCGCCTATAAAGTGCCGGATTATACGGAAATTCTTGGAGTGAACACCCGAAAGCAACTCGCCGAGGCCAACAGAATTATGAATGACAGGCTCAAAGTGGAGCACATGGAGAAAGGAGTCACATTCATAGACCCAAATACGGTTTACCTCGAGGTTGACGTGGAAATTGGTAAGGACACAATTATCTTCCCATTTGTATCCCTTCTCGGGAAAACTGAGATTGGCGAAAAGGCGGAGATTGGCCCCAACGTGACCTTGAAAGACGTTAGGGTCACCAACGGAAAAGTTGTTAGAGGTAACAATTATTTTGAAAATCAGGTGATCTGAAATGGATGTTGAGAAGGTGGCAAATCTCGCAAAACTCACGTTCAACTCCGAAGAAGAAAAGGAAAAGACGGCTAAGGAATTTGAAAAAATTTTGGAATTTGTTGGAAAAATAAAGGAATTAAACCTTGAGGGGGTTGAACCCCTCACCCATCCCAATGAGGGATATCAAAAACTTAGAAAAGATGTGCCAGGTCGGGGGCTCTCCAGGGATGAGGCCCTGAGAGACGCCCCCGAAGTTTACCAATTCTTTTTCAAAGTACCATCCCCTCTTAAGGGTATTTCCAAAAAGTGAGAGCACTTGTTGTAATACCGACTTACAATGAGAAGGACAATATCCGGGAGGTAATTGACGCAACTCTCCGGGTAGACCCTCGTCTGGACATCCTTGTTGTAGATGACAATTCGCAGGACGGTACTCAGGAGATTGTTCGCGAAATTATGGAAAAAACAGACCGGGTAAATATGATAACGAGACCCGGTAAACTTGGACTTGGCTCGGCATATTTACGAGGTTTTGAGTACGCACTCGAGAGAGATTACGACTGTGTTATCGAAATGGACGCCGACCTCTCACATCCACCGGAAAAGATTGCTGAATTTCTCAAAGTGATCGAAAATGACGAGGCTGACGTGGTGGTAGGGTCCCGTTATTCCAACGGAGTAAGCGTTGTAAACTGGCCCATAACCCGACTCCTTCTCTCCTACTTCGCCAATGTTTATGCAAGAATTGTCACAGGGGTTCCGGTGTATGACATGACTGCAGGATTCGTCTGTTACAAAAGAGAGGTTCTTCAAAAGATAGACCTTAAACACAATCACTTCCCTGAGGGGTATGCCTTTCAGATAGTTATGAAATTTCTTGCTTACTACAGTGGCTTCCGCATCAAGGAAATTCCTATAATTTTCTATGAAAGACGCTCTGGTGTCTCCAAGATGTCTAAAAAGATCGTGAGAGAAGCGATGTGGGTAGTGCTTAAACTTGGAATTAAAAGAATCTTTGGAAATGTTAGGAAAACATGAAACTCGTTTTAACTGGAGTTACTGGATTTGTAGGTAAAAATCTCGTACCCAAACTCTTAGAAGAGGGGCACGAGATACGTGCGCTTGTGAGAAAAACTTCCCGTATTCATAGACTTTCCGGGTATAACATTGAGTTCAAAACAGTTGATTTTCTGGACAAAGAAACCCTCAAAGGTGCTTTTGAAGAGGCTGACCTAATTATCCATATTGCGGGAACAATAGCCGGTCTAACCGCAGATGATTATATGAAGGGTAACTACCTTGTTACGAAAAATCTGGTCGACGAGTACATTCGAGAAAATTTAGATGTTCAGTTTATCTACATTTCCTCACAGGCAGCAGCCGGACCTTCTCGTGTAGGTATGCCCAAAAAAGAATCAGATCCATCAGAGCCCGTTTCAATTTACGGGAGATCCAAGCTTTATGCGGAAAATTACATCCGTGCCCATGCGGAGCAAATAAAATTTACAATCTTGAGACCACCTGCAATCTATGGAAGGGAGGACAAAGCCTTTCTCTTTTACCTCAGGGCCATCAAGCAGCACTATTTCCCCCATATAGGTAAGCTTCAGGAGCTTTCCATTGTTCACGTCGATGATGTGGTACAGGCTATAATGCTTTTAATGGGTAACGAGAAGGCAATAGGAGAGACTTATTTCCTGTCAGATGGAGAAATTTATCACATTAATGAGCTCATTAATATGCTAAAATCTGCCATTTCAGTGGAGAAAGTTTATGTTCTCCACATCCCCACGTGGCTTGCCATGATTTATGCGTTTATCAATGAAAAAATTGCACTCCTGAGGGGTAAACTCTCTATGGTTAATCGAGACAAAATCCGTGAACTCTCGCAGGAGGCCTGGACAGTGGATATTTCAAAAATAAAATCCTTAGGCTACAAACCCACAAGATTTTTCAAAGAGGGTATCAAAGAAACAGTCAGCTGGTATCAGGAGAAAGGGTGGATTTAAACTTCAAGAGACATCCAATCCTGTAAGGCTTTAACTGACGTAAGCCCGTTCGAAAATTCCAACCCACAGGATTGGTGTTTGCGTAACAGGTGCATGTTAGTTTTTTCTTCACATCGTCTAACCCGTGGAAGATATACAAAACGACATCCCTCCCCCACTTGCGCAGCAGTTGGGGGAGGGCGATGGGAGGGGGCTTTCCGATCGAAATCTTTAAATATCAAGTACCACGACCTATCCCTGCAAGGCAAAGATGGATTTTTGATAAAAATTCTTAATGTGCCCCCTCTCCTTTCATCCTCCCCCGCAAACAAATTTATGCGGGGGAGGAAATTTTTTAAGCGAAACTTTCGGTATATCTTAAAACTTATTGTTCTATAATTCATATTATTCAAATATAGGCTCAACTGCTATGAGCCTGTTCAAAAATTCTCAAAACCTTTAATTTTTAATGAAAAATTTGCCCTCTCCTAACC
>WFZT01000199.1 GCA_015489415.1 Caldifarciminota bacterium
AACTTACTTCTCAGCTTTTCGGTGGTTATAAAGATGACATATTCCGGTGGAACAATGGTCTCAACCCTATCAACAGTGAGCTCAATAAGGGTCTTTTTTCTGCCAATTTTTAAAAACTGCTTCGGATGGGATTCCCGGGAGAGAGGCCACAGCCTCTCTCCCTTCCCACCGGCCATTATTCCGGCATAAATTTTGCTCATTTTCCGCGTAAAACGAGGAATTTCAGAGTTTTTCCCGCACCACGGGCATAATAAACACCCGCTCTCAAGTCAGAGACCGATATCCTGAAAACCCCATGGCCCTGGATTCTCAAAGTTTTTACCACTCTACCTGAAACATCGTAAATAGTAACCTTCTGAGGTCTATTACTGCGAATCACAAAGTAACCGTTTGTAATAACCGAGTTTTCAAGAGTAAAAGCAGGGGACTCATGAACTTCTCTCTCTTCAACTCCTACTGGAAGTCCCATCCATCTCATGATGTTTCTAAGAAGCACAGCACCTGAATCGTAACCTGTCACCGAACTATTAATCGCCTCCCAGGGAAAAGCGAGAAATGCAAGCTTATAGCTCCCTGAGTATCTAATCGCTGCACCACTTCCCGCCGAGTGGTAAACAAGGAAGGTACTTGCACCACCGACAGGGGAAATAGCATCCTTTGAATTTGCGTCGTTTGCTCCGCCAGTACCGAACACCACAAATCTCAAGCCCTGGGATATCGGGTCACCCGCAACTCCGTCAACAAAGTAATCTGAAACTGATGTATCCACAAGAGATGCTTTGAGATAATTGGACAAAAATGATGAGCCTGCAAGGCTCTGAGCTGCATTCTGACTCGATATTATGAAGTTTACTCCATGGTCCATTGCGCTCTCAACGGAATCTACTTCCTCCTGGGAGAATGGCGTAGTCTCCTGTCCGGTAAACCAGATAACCAGCTGATGTTCATTTAATCCATAAATTCCAGACAACTGAGGCGTTCCCTGGCTCGCCACATCCCAGTAGTCGTAAGTGAATTCAAGGGAATTTAAAACATCGGTGTAGTATGTTTCGTAATTCTCGCCTCCATCGTCATCAACAAGCAGGATATAGGGCTGTGAAACAAGGAAGGAAACTGTATCTTTTTTAATCACAGGTCCAGGGCTACTCGTAACAAGTGTAAGTTCAATCTTCCCAACAATAGGCGAAGTGGTGTCTGAAACATAGAAAGCGATGGGATCGGATTCATTGCTGGCAGAATCTCCCGGCTGGACATCGCCGATAAATGAAAAGGAATCTGTTAGGGTAATCTGCGGAACGAGAGACCTTGCGATTATCCTGAGATTCTCGGCAGGCTGCCATCCAGCAGAATCCACAAGACTCAACCTCATCTCGACGTTCTCACCAGGATCAGGTCTTCCGTCACCGTCTCCATCGTCAATCAGGGTCAAACTGGATATAGTAACAAAAGATAAGTATCTCCTTCCGAGAGTTGAAACTGCCTTATAAACATTCACTCTGCCTGCTCCGAGATTCCCGGCGTTGTAGTATGGGTCATCAGGCATGGAATCTGCGGTCGCAAGCAGTATAGCTTTTATGCTATCCGGTGAATAGTAATGGTTTATAGACCTCAATAGTCCCACAACACCAGATACAAATGGAGATGCCATTGAGGTTCCATAAAAAGAGTCGTATCCATTGCCAGGAATAGTGCTCAAAATGTTATCACCAGGAGCTGCAATGTCCACCCAGCTTCCGTAGTTTGAGTAGCTCGATTTGTGATCATAGGGGTCGGTTGCTGCTACCGCAATAACCAGGGGATGAGCAGCAGGGTACATGGGATTACTGGTATTATCATTCCCAGCAGCCGCGACCAGAACCATGCCATGGTTGTATGCATACTGGAATGCAGTACCCAGTGAACCCGTCCATCCACCCCAGCTCATGTTAAAGACATCTGCGCCAATAGTTACAGCATAGTAAACAGCGGACACTGAATTTGACAACCAATGGGACCTCAAAGGTAGAATTTTGCAGCTATATCCGACTCCAGCGACGCCAATACCGTTATTTGTAGCTGCACTCGCTATGCCTGCAACATGTGTTCCATGCTCAAAATCCGGACCATTGTGAGCTGGAGAGGGATCGTTATTATTTTCATAAAAGTCCCATCCCACAAAATCATCCACCTTCCCGTCGCCATCATCGTCTCTGTCGTTAATGTCCCCCGGGTCAAAAGTCCAATGGCCATTGATATATTCAATTACATGTCCATCGCCATCGGCATCTTCACCAAGATTTTGATAAATATTCCCAACAAGGTCCTCGTGTCTCCAGTCTACACCGGTGTCATCAATTCCTATAATAACCGTGGAGTCTCCCTTTGTTACATCCCAGCCATGTATCGCATCAGCTCTTGCAAGACTCCACTGGTGAGTTAAGTAAGGATCGTTGGGATAAAAGAAATATTTTTTCGCATAATCAGGATCGGCGTATTTGACCTCACTGTATTTTCTCATCTCTTTGGCGAAGGCAAATACATCTTTCTGGGGGTCGAACTGTATAAGATAGATAAGGTCTAAACCAAGTTCTTTCGCATCTTCAGGCATATTGGGATCGTTTATGAGACGCTCAAGCTTAATCACACCGAACTTTTCGAAGGTAGTCTTAAAGACTGGAAGATTTTCCGGGTATATTGTTTTTTGTGTGAGATGGTCCCTGAAGCTATTTTGAAACTGAACAATAGCGTAACCGGGTCTCACAGGGTTAAGGGTGGAAAATAAGAAAAGAAGAATAGAAGCAATCATAATTCACCGTATTTTAAAAGTGGGGTGCGGATGCGCCCAAAGGGCGCATCCGCACCCCACTCATTGGCTTTTAAATCCTAATTACTTAACAACCACAAATCTTGATACGACCTCTTTGCTCCCGGCGTTCATCTTCACAAGGTAAACACCTTCAGCGAGATTTGTGGGCAGTGAGACAGCATGGGTGCCAGCTTCAGCTATACCGTTGTAGAGTGTGGAGACTTTTCTACCTGTAATGTCAAATACACTGATGTTCACTTTACCTGCAGTGGGGACAGAGAACGTGAGTCTGGCATCTTTGTTCACAACGCCAGGAACGGTGAGTTTAACATCAACTGCACGATGGTTGTCTTCCTGGACTCCCACGGTGTAGGTTGTACCGTAGAAGTAAACAATGTCAGGAGTATTCGCATCTGTGTAGGAACCCACCACATGGATGTTGTGGTTTGCGCAATACAGTTTTGCAGGCAGCTCAAAGGCCTCCTCTTCCATGGAATCAGGAACTGCCTCGATTGTTGTATCTACCCATGTGGCACCACCATCTGTGGATACAAGCAATCCTATATCAGGCAGTGTGTCTGATCCATGGATGAAAAAGCCTTTGTAAGCAGCAACCAAAACACCACCATCGGTAATGCCAATGGTAGGCTGGGTAGCCACTGTACCACCCTGGCCATCGCCCTCAAGAACAGTTGCGGTCCAGTCGGTCCATGCACCAGGATGACCACCACCTGGAGTGTAGTACCACACATCACCATACTCGTGGTTTCCACTTCCAAACTTCCAGATTATGTGAGGCTTATTGTTTGCATCCAGCACAAAGTCGTAACCATACCACCAACCCTGAGCCGAATCGTATGGGGCTCCACCTGTGACATTCCAGATAGGAATAGTGTCGACCCATGTCTGTCCACCATCCATAGACTCCATGAATACAGGCGCAATTGTGGCACCATAGCCATAGTCAAAGAGCCAGTCTGTAATGACAGCTATATATCCATTTGTTCCAATCCTCGGTATCGGTGTGTCATTCCATCCACCTGAGATTGCTGATGTGATGAATGTATCAGCATTCCATGTGGTACCTCCATCATAGGATGTCCAGTAGTATGTGCTTCCGTCAAAGATATTGGCGGCGAACACTATGATGGTGTCTCCAGATGCGTCAGCTGAAGGAAGCCAGCAGTTCCACTGCTGAGAATTGGGGAGCTCGACTACGTTGTAAAGACCACTTGGCCAGAGAACATCCCATGCAACTTTCACAGGGCTTGGTTGATAGGCTCCGTTCACATAAGCTGCCTCATGCCAGAAGAAGAGTGGTCCCTGATGAGCCCAGTGCTCTGGCCAGATAACGCCAGGATAGATCCTTCTAACTGCGTTAGTACTGAGGTCATGTGTAGTCCAGGTCTGGCCTCCATCAAAGGAAATAGCCACCTTAACATTCTGGAAAATGTTTGCAGGATCTCCAGAAGGCTCACCGTAAATAACAACAACTGTATCACCGTGAACAGCTATGTTTTTACCAGGTGAACCAAGCAGCGCCCTGATATCAGGTATAGGACCCACCGTATCACGAGGCATGAGCTTTGCTGAGGTCGGATTGGTAGACCAGTATCCTTCCAGTTTGCTCAGCGCTTTCCTCTTCATAGAGGTGTTAGCGCTCACAAGCCCTACTGTTACAAGCAGGGCAACCATTACATTTACAACTCCTTTCTTCATACTACACCTCCTTTGTTTAATTTGAACCTATTTCCTCGTTAAGCTTATTCAGTATGATCCAGTAATTATCAGGATCATACGGATCTCCGTTAAATGTCCAGTTAGGATCAATTATCTTAAGCTCCCTGACACAGTTGGCCATAAGGCCACTCCAGAAGTAGCTTTCAGCAAGCACCAATCTTGTTCCCGTTTCATTTATGTATGGATAATGCACAAACCCTCTGGGCACGCCATGTTTAACAGCAGCATTTGCATAAGCAATAGCAGTCATGAGATATTTGCCTTCAGTATTGGAAGCAGCAGCAACTGCAGTTCCGATGTGAGCGAACAGATTGACCTGAACAGAATCCGAGTCTGCGACATTTTTAAATATGAAATAGTTTACCACAAGCGTGTCCTTGATATGTGGCCCCGCAACACTGTCGTTAATAATCTGTGCCGCAATTGTGATGGTAGAATCTGTAATTTCCCTCAAAGTCTGATTCACATAGTTGATCGAAGCCGAACTTACACCGATAACAGGTCTATGCTGTAGTTCAACAACTGTAAATGTATCCACTGCTCCGGCAACAGTATCAATCTCAAACCAGTAACGATCCGTATCTGATGGAAGAATGATTTCGTGGAAAACCGGCTGAGCCATACTACCGCCACTCAGGATCATGGCAAAGGAAAAGGCTGACTGTGCAAGGTCAGGCCTGTTCAGAGCAACCTCACTCCATGCGAGACCGAGATGAGCCTCAGGAATGGTATTATCCATTCTTATAACTTTCTCAAATTTTGCTTTAGCGGTAGCAAAGTCGAGACTATCGTATCTGCTCCATGCAGTATCGAGAACAGCCTGGGGGTCTTCTGGTGGGGGAAAAGTGGTTGCATTTTTAACTCCGCATCCCACAGCTATAAAGCTAATTAAAGCCACTGCCAATAAGATCTTCTTCATCATTGTCCTCCTTTAATATTTGAGGAAAACTATCTTTTTAACAACGTTTCTCATAGATGTCTTTAATCTGATGAAATAAACTCCTGAAGTCAAATGGATATCGCTCGTGTTCACATCAAATGTGTGGATTCCGGCCTGAAGTTTTCCTGATACCAGACGCTTAACCATTCTACCAGCCGTATTGTAAAGAGAAATATCAACTTTATCCGCTCTGTCAAGGGAAAGGTTGAGCCTGATGTTCTTGTTGCTGTAGATAATTGGGCCATTTACCACAGCAAAGCTAAATCCAAATCTCTCGGGTGTACCTGACCTCAACTGGAATGCACCCAATTTCCTCGTACGGAAAATGTAAAATCCACTTTCCTCATCATAATAGGTCTTTATAGGCTCCCACTCGCCATTCCTGTATGCATAAACTTTCTGTGCTTCTCTGCTCATTGGCCTGATTTTTATCGTTATCTCTCTCGCACTTGTGATTCGATTGTTACCGATTAGGTAAACATCTGACATTCCTGTGCTCGCTCCATGATAGGTAAGCTCGGCTAAATCTTTATCTATTTTATCAATCAGTACTGTGGTGACACCTGGAAATGCATTAGCAGGAGCTTCTATGATCACCTGACCACCGAGTGCCGTGTAAACGCCTCCCTGCTCAGATATGGACTGAACACTAATGGTATCTGGTGATATGGATGCATCATTACCTGCAAGGTCCTGCGCTCTGACTGAAACTTCAACGTCTCCACGGAGATCAAGTAACACTGGGACAAAGTAGTTAAACAGGCTATCACCACTACTTAATAACTTCATGTTGTAAGCTCTCGTTTCAGGTGAAGAGTCAGCTAAGGTTGAAAATGTGACAATAGGATTTGGTGTTTTTACATCTGTCATAAGTCCATAAAATCTGCTGCCGACTTTGTCGTATCCAACAACATACATCTGTATCATGCGGGGATTACCTGGATTCTGGAGAGCATAAGTACCCACAATTTGAGGGGCAGTCGTATCTTCAGTCAGGTAATAAGGGATCGTTTTGCTTACGTTGAGGTTTGCAATTAAATATTTAAATGAACTACAAGAGTCATCATTAACTGTCATTGCAAATCTTCCAAGCGAATCAAGAGGAACCACTTTAGCCACTGAATCGGTCCCACATACCATAAATATCTTCAGATAGTCCTGATCACCATCTTTTGCGTTAAATCTCTCACCAGTTATGGTATCTATCGCATCTCTCCAAACAGCAAACCCTGAAGGGGCCATAACCTGGGATGATTTCTGTTCCCCTGAGCCAGGAATATCTGATATGGCGGCAGATTTCACATGGATTGAGTCCATAGGAGGTGCATAACCAAAGGCTGTATCTACAATGGAACCGCTCGAATCCTGGAGGTAAAGTGTACGGTTGAAGGTCAATGCGAGATACCACTTTGGTGCAAAAGTCAGAAGTGAATCTTTGCCGTAACTATATTTTTTGATAACCTCATTTAAAGACCTATAACCTCTAAGGCCACCGTGTAAAACATCTTTTGTAACTACAGTATCACCATAAATCTGCGACATGTATTCGAACCACAGAAGCATTCTTTCACGGTCTATTTCACGGGCTACTGGAGAATTTAGCCATTGGTGAGTATAGTCAAGAAGTGGACTATTCAGGTACTTTTTATTGCCAAGATAATCAATTCCACCTTTGACTCCGTCGGCAAAATCAAAACCACACCTGTATGATGCCCATGCAGCAACACCTGTCAATTCAGCAGGATTAGCCTGCATGTCCACAGACCATACAGCGTATCTGCCATACAGGTATGCCATGAAGGCCTGGAGTTTACTCCTATTGATACTTCCGTTTGAGATGAATTTCGAAAGGTCAACAACGAGGACTTCTCTCTTGGTAGAATAGTTGTCAAACAGGTCCTCATCTCTTGGGTCGAAATACCCAAACACCGGGATAACAGTTGGGTCTGTAGCATTTGATGTCTGAACCAATCTGGTCAGAATGATATAAACTCGTGGATCATTATCCACATCAACAAGTACGTTAGGATCAATATGTAGATAAGAGATAATGGAATCAAAGACACTCACACTGTCGTTTTCAAGAACACTGGCAACAGTTGAGACCGTTCTATCAGTCATCAAACTTCCAACGCCATTTGACACGTTTTCCCACTTGGCCAGAGTCTCATTATAATGGTAGACGCCCTCATCGCAACCAAGATAAAGTCCCGTTGAATCGTTGAATATTGTGTATACGTTCTTACTACCAAGAAGTCTTAATGTCTCAAGACCATTGGAGAAATCATTCCATGAATTTCCATTATCAGGAGATTCCATCACACCGCCGCCGAGGAGTGAAACATACATATGTCCGTTGTCGATAACAACGTCTGTAACAGGATAATCAAAAGTGCCAACCGTGTTCCATGAATTACCATAGTCCGAAGTTTTAAATAAACCGCTGTCAGCTGCCACATAAAAGCTTCCAGCAATGTACCGAATGTTATAAACTTTACCAAAGTTTACATTGAGATGCTCCCAGTCATTACTGGACCATCTGTAAATCCCGCTAACGGCACCAATCAATAATCTTGAAGAATCCGAAGGGTCACCACAAATTGTCCAAACCGTGTCCGTCAAAGTTCCCAGTAACGAATCAGTTGATGGAGAATTAAATCCCTGGGTCTCAACTCTGTAAACACCGTAAGATGTTGCTGCATAAAGAACCTGACCTCTGCCTCCAAATGATACGGTCATAGGGTTAACTGCAATTCCGTATACCGTGGTATCGGCAAAAGCCTCAAGCTTCCATGGACCAGGGCTTGATGTAAACAGAGTACTGAAAAGACCATCTGAGGTGGCCGCAAAAATTATCGCTTTGATCGCGGGCAAACTGTCTCTGACATAGTTAAAATCAAAAACATCCATGTCTGCAACGGTAACAGTATCACCTGTAGGTCTGATGTACCTGTCAATCTTCAAATCCATTCCAGAAAGCCCTCTCTCCCATATCCAGTTAATTCCATCTGAGCTGTTATAGATGTAAGCAGGATTCTGTCCCGGTAATCTCTTCGATCCAATCCATAGTCTATTGTAATTGTTACCAATCCTGAATCTGCCAATCTTTATTATAGCAACTCGGTCAGCAGACACAATATAAAAATTGTTTCCTCTGTATCTCACAACCCCAATATCAGGAACAGTATCCCGGCTCAGGATAAGGCGGAAGTTGTTAACATAAAAACTGATCGTATCACCTACTTCTTTAGCGGGAAGAGTTGATATGAATAAAAGTGAAAGCACTAATAAAATCTTCTTAAAGCGCATGGTGATCCTCCTTTATTTTGCAAACACAATTCCTAATCTAACAACATCAGGTAAGTGCCCAAAATCGTTGTAAGAAATATCAAATCTCTTATTTCCAAGGTTAAATGACGCTCCGGCACCGAATCCACCTTCGTCAAGG
The DNA here is from genome assembly GCA_015489415.1 of Caldifarciminota bacterium. Lineage (GTDB taxonomy): Bacteria > Hydrothermota > Hydrothermia > B15-G9 > WFZT01 > WFZT01. The sequence continues at coordinate 8,914 of WFZT01000199.1, forward strand.
TTAAAGTGATACCCCGCTCTCAGAGTCAGGATTTCTACTGGCTGCATCTCAAAACCGATAGCAAAAGATTCCCTGTTATCCTTGGGATTGATAATTTCCACAGAACCTGTGAGTCTCTTGATTTTATTACCATTCTTTATGAAATCTCTTGCTAAGCCCAGCCTGAAGGTCAACGGGAGTGAATAACTCTGGTATTTTCTTTTCTCTGTAGTAACCTGGCTTCCTTTCATTATCCATAAATCATATTCACCTTTAGGGGACATGTCAGCGCCAAGATTCTGCAAAGACATCGCAACTCTAATATCTTTAAAACCTGTGTAGAAGTAGGTTCCTGCATCTATTGCAACTGAGTAAGCACTTGTTACATTTCCAAGATTTTCATCAATAAATTTCACAGCAACACCGGCTGCAAATTTATCCGTGTAGAATCTTGAAACGCCAAATCCAAGCTGCATTGCAGAATAAGAAAATGTGCCAGTTTCCACAATATTATGATTCTCGTCAAAGGCTACCCCTTCAAATCCTCCCATGTAAATTCCACTTGCAAAAACGGAGAAAGTACCAATAGGATATTTCGGGAAAATCACAGCAAAGGCCGGAACACGTCCATCTGCAATCCAGTTTGAATAACTCGTAAAGAATGCAAACTGTCTCAAATGGGCAATACCTGCTGGATTCCAGAAAATACTCGATGGATCATTTGCAACAGCAACGAATGCGTCTCCCATTCCTGAAGCTCTCGGGGTAACGCTGATGGACAGGAATTTGGCCCCTGCACTACCCACAGGAACCTGTGAGTACAGGGGAGCGCTCATTAAGGCAATTATTAACAATTTCTTAAGCATCACCAACCTCCTTATTTAAGGATGAGAAACTTCCCAATCTTGTATTTGCCATCCGGTGTTTCAACCTTATAAATGTAGACGCCAGTAACAACTTTCTGCCCTGATCTCGTCAGCAAGTTCCAGGCCTCTGAACCGTCAGTAGAAGAATTGTGAACTATTGTCTTAACCAGGTCACCACTCAGTGTGTAAATCCTTATTACTGCCTGTGGAGGTAAATTGATGAATTCAACCTTATCGGCTATTTCAGATGCTGTCCATGGTGCCGAGCCCTTATAAGGATTGGGTACAACTTTAACGTTATCAACAGAGCTGGCTGGCTGAGTGCCTATAACAAGAGCAAGCGGGTTGCCATCCTCGTCTTTCTTATAGTTATTTTTGGGGCTTTCGAGAGAATCATCATCAACTGCAACTACTACATAATAGTATGGGAATCCAACGGAAACTGTTGTATCAACATAGGAGTGCACAAATCCACCAGTTGAATCCTGGTGAAATTCAGCTATTAACTGCCAGTTGGAGGGTGCAAAAACGGCTCTATAAACTCTATATGCTACGACATCAACAACTCCCTTAATAGGATCAGGAGTCCTTTCTGCATAATCATCCCATATAAGTTCAACGCCCCGCTTGGTATAAGAGTACCTCAACCCGGGCGCAGCTGGGGGAACAGGAATATTCCAGTGACGATCCTCATCCGGTGCTGATGGATGTGCAGGGTCACTATGCTCTGAACCTGCATAATAGGCTTTCAAAGCATTTTCCATCACCTGTCTCAAACCTAACAACCAGCCTCTACCCCAATAAGAATCATAGCCACCATTCATTCCCTGTCCTACTCCTACGACCCATACGAATTTTAGTGTATCACCAGGTCTCAAAGTAAACGGTCCTACAGTGGAAAGGAAACGATAATCAAATACAGATGCATGCAAATCCTCAGGATGTGGGGCATATCTATAATAGTGCCCATTCATATAGGTAGCTCTGTGATGACCCTTTAAATAGTTGTAAATATCCTCATCAGTAGCCGGGTCACTTTCCCAGTTCCACCACTGGTGAGACCATGGTCTTACTATTCTGCATGTATCACCATTAACGACCCAGGTCGTATCTGAAGGTGCTGGAGGAGTATACAACCAGCTACCGCCTATATATCCAGCGCATGCTCCACCTTCACCTGTATCATCACCTGGATCTGCCGGATTATCACCATCGTAAATATAGGAAATGCCTCTTGGAATCAGATAACCCCTGATGGTGTCCGTATCACTTCTAACGATCGTCCATGCAGCAGCTGAATCAACAATATGTTCATTATCCTCGTCACCCCATACCAGATACTGGTCGGGAATACCATCGGGTTGTGCCAGAAAAGTATCAGGAAGAACTGTAAAGCTATCTACTGGCTCTCTGTGTCTAAAATTCGGATTATTCCATTCACCGTTTGTCCAGCCATCAAAAGACACAAGGTCATCAATGTGTGGATCAGAAGGATCAGCTCCGCAAACATCACAGTCATACCACATTCCAAGGTACAGGCTGTCGAGTTCCGCAGGCGGAGAGGAACCAATGTCACATTCATTGGGGTCATAAGTTATATAAAATTCATGAGCAATAAAATTGTTGTACGGGTAATGTGGCCAGGCGAGAGTGTGAATCACAACTTTAATTCCAGAATGTCTTCCCGGTGTATTCTTCGGATTAGATTTGTAATCATTGATAGAAGTATAAACATCCCATGCAGATTCTCTTGGACCCGCCACAGAGTTATAGTCACTCGTGTAGTTCCATTCTCCATCAGGATAGTTATGAGATGTTACATACACATTATCACCGACTTTAAATCCGATGGTGAAATAGCTACCCCACAAGTAATATGGATGTCCATTACCGCCGGGCCAATCATATCCATAATCGTTGTTGTTGAAATCTCCTCCGAGACTTCCAAAATTACTTATGTAGTTCCACACATTGCCAACAGTAATGTTAAACTTCTGCTTCTTGGAGTCTTTGGTGCTCATTACACCCGTAGAAGAACCGGTATCTCTCGCACCCAACACAGTGAATGCAAGAAATGCACTTAGCAAAATTGCTCTTTTCATTTATTAATACCTCCTTAAAAACCCTTCAATTTGAATTCAAGACCCAAACGTGTCGTTCTACGTGGATAATAAACTGCAGGATTCTTTACCTCACCTTCTGGCATATGGAACTGCACGTACCAATCAACATTCTCAAAACGATTCAAGTCTTTCCTGTTTGTCACGTTCAACACATCAACGTAGAATCTGAACTTAGCCTTGCCTATCTCGAAATTCTTGATGAACTTCATATTAAGCTGCATGTGAGATGGCAATCTTGCCGAATTAATCTTTTCAACAGCATCACGTGGTGTTCTAATCGGTGGAGTATAAGGATAACCACTGCCATAGGTGAACTGGAACATCAAACTGAAGTTATCAAGATACCTGATATTAGCAAGGCTCTTGTTCTTGGGGAAAACTACGCCAAAATTGGCCACAAGGCTGTGCCTCTGGTCCCAATCAAGTGGAGACTCTTTGTGAGGCAGAGGATAACCTCTCCACATCCAGTCATAAGCATTAAATGGAGATGAGAAAGAACCATATGCATACTGCAGCGTGTAATCAATTGATAATGTCAGGAAAGGTAGCACCATTCCACCAGGCCTCTTGGAGAAAGAGAATTCGATTCCACGAACTGTACCCCAGTCTTCATTTACATAAGTCGAATAATTGGCGCCTGCAATTCCGTATGAGAACTGCTTTAATCTCGACCACTTGAGTATGTCTTTATAAAACGCTGTCACGTCTACGACCATCTGATTATTTATAGCATGCTTAAGTCCCAGCTCATAAGATATAGTTTTTTCCGGCTCTATATTAGCATTTCCTACAATAGGGAATGCTCCTGAGAATACATAATTACTCAAAATCTGATAAAATGGAGGTATCTGCAGATAATGACCGTAAGTAAAGTGCAGTACATCCCTGTCACTGATTGGATGTGATACTCCCAACCTTGGACTTATATACCACTTTGAACCAACCTTAACAGGATTCTTCATCATTCTTATGGTGTGCCACAGTGAATCTGATACAAAAGGATCATTACTGTCGGAAATAGCATATCCGCCAGAGTTGTAATAATCAATTCTGAAGCCCACTTTCGCGATCATTCCCTCCATCTCAATCTTGTCTCTCAAATAAGCGGCAAATACCCAAGGAACTGCCGGATGATCGTTAAACCAGTTGATAAACGTGTAAGGGTCTCCAGGCCTGGAGGTCAAATGAGGATTCAAAAGCGTGAGATACACGTTACCACCCGAGGCATAATCTGCACCGTAACGAGTGATGTTGATTCTCTTATACTCCATCCCTGCGAGGATTTCATGGTGTTTCGTAACCTGACTGGTCAACTTTGTTGTGAACGTGAGATAACTACTGTTTCCATAGTACCACTGGCTACGCTGCCACGTGTTCATTCCGGGCAGATACTGTCCGCCAACTTTCAACAAAGTATCAATCACAGTAACTATACTATCAGTAAACTCATGCCCTTTAAGAGGCCACCTGAATGGGAACTCGTAGAAATCATTAGATACCTGGAGCACAGTATCGACATAAGTATTACCGGAATCATCCATGGCTTCTACCACGAGCACCTTCAGGTCAACATTTGACCTCTGGCCCCATCCCTCCGTATTCAAAACACTGAAAATAGTGTCAACTGTGTCACGGAAAATAGGATCGACAATAAACATCTCCTCAGCTTCAGGCCACCACTTGGGACCTGAACCTATAGATGGATAAAGGGCCTGTACCTTCGTGTCCCACCAGTAATACGGAATCTCAACATAACCCGCCGACCAGTTAATCTCAGGGTGTACAGTATCTCCATTGGGAGATACATAACTGTATAGTGAATCAATATTTATCCACTCCCAGTGTGTATGGACTGAGTCTATCCTACCGTGAGTTCTAAATGTATCAATCACAAGTTTTTTAAAGTAATCAAGGTCTACCTCCACAAAACCATCTTTATCTCGGTCCGCAAAGTCATCCACTCCATCTCTGTCTACATCTTCCATTACATTGGACTCAAGCTTTCTGCGGAAGTAACCAAGTCTCAGCTCCCAGTATGTTCTTGATGAAAATATCTTATTGATACCAAAGATAAACTGGAGCTGGTTATCGTCATTGTATGAAGTGTGATCGAGTGCAAGCCTCCAGTATGGAGAATATCCTCTCGTGTGTGCCTTTGCCCAGAACCCACTTGTAAAGAACTTCCAGGAAGCGAGGGGATATGTAATCTTCCACTGGAAATTTTTCCTCACATTCCAGAATTTAGGGTCAGGAGATACAGGGAATCTGCCCTTATTGGTCTGATATTGCCCAGAAATGAAGAATTTAGCACCACTCCTATTTCTGGGATTTATTGGGCCACCAAAGCTAAACTGAGTGATGTAATCCCTTGAATGATGTCTTCCAACAGGACTGTTGAAATCAAGATTCTTACCGGTCAGAAAGTCATAATATTCGTCGCCCCAGTTTCTATCCAGAAAACCGTATATTTTGTCTCCAAGGAAAGAAAAGTCAGATGTAACGGTCTCAAGTGTGAATCCATATTTAGGACCACCTTCTTTTGTAACAATATTAATAGTACCGGATGAGACCGTTCCCTGATCCACATCAAATCCACCTTTCGATATTGATGTTTCTTCGATGGAGAGGAGGGGAATATTCGCAAATGTATTATTACTATAAGGATCGCGAATTTCTACACCATCAATAACGTATACCACTTCGTCAGGACGACCACCTCTAACATGAAGACCTCCTCTTGCAATAACTCCGGCCTGCTGGGATACCACCTGAGCAACATTTGTAACAGGCAGCTCGGCCAATTGCGAGGATTTTACTATGTCCACACTTGCAGTCAGGTCTTTTTTAATGATGGGTTCCTTTGCAACTGCGACAACCTCTTTTGTCACAAGAGTTGCAGGCTCAAGTTTAAAATTGACCTCTGTGGTTCTATCTACATCAACTGTTACATTCTCTACCTTCATCGTTTTGTAACCGATGTAGGAACACGTCAGGGTATACGTACCAGGAGGCACATTTAAAATAACATAATAGCCATCCTGGTCAGAAGATGCTCCCATTCTCGTCCCCTCTATTATTATGTTAGCAGCCGGAAGTGGTTCACCAGTATGCTTGTCGGTGACTCTACCGACAATTTTACCAGTAGTTCCGGCTGTGAGGGACGAAAATGCAAATAGGAGCGCCAGCACCCACACATTCTTAAGCCTCATACTTTATACCTCCTATTTTTTCTTATCAATGCTCTAACTTAAATATGAATGGAATTGCGACCCAGACCTTTACTGGTTTGTCTCTCTGACGACCCGGGGTAAATACAAACTGTTTGGCCGCAGCAATCGCTGGCTTGATAAATATGGGGTTCGTGGCTTTTAAAACAACCACTGAGTCCACTCTCCCCTGTTCGTTCACAAGCACTTTAACAAAAACTCTTCCCTCAATACCAGCTTTACGTGCAAGCTCAGGGTATTGAGGCTCAACCTGCTTTACAACCTTTGGCTTAACTTCTACTGCAAAGAATTCATATGTTTTTTCAACCTTTGGGGGAGGTGGAGCTTCAAGCTCATTAAAGGTTGTGGTGGGAGTAAATTCGATCTCTTTCTCTGCTTCCTGCTCTTCTTCATCGGAAACATCATTACTCTCTTTAATTTCAACTGGTAATTTTGGCTTTGGTGGAGGCGGCGGTTCTTTAATCTCCTCCACCTGTGTATTAACCTGCTCCACGATGGTGGTTATCTCAGATTTGGGTTTATAAGGACTAACCTCTACTTTCTTAACCCCAACAAAAATTGCGATAAACATAGCAAGGGTTATACCCACCGCGAGGAGCATATTTGTTCCATACTCTTCTTCGAGAGTCAAATTCTTCTTTTCTTTCTCTGCCATCTAATCACCTCGTGGTTATCATTTATATATATTCAAAGTCTCTTTACTGTCAAGACTTACTTCTTTGGATACAGTGTTGCGAATACCACACGAAAGGCCTGTGCATCCCTTAGAGCGTCCATAACCTCATTAACGTATTTGTATTCAACTCTCTTATCGGCCTTGATGTAGGCAATTGTGGAAGGATTCTCTGAGAGTTTAATCTTGAATGCGACAGTCACCTGAGGAGGCTGAACTATCTTGTCATCCACAGAAATTCGACCATCTTTGTCAATGTATATATGCGCAAGGTCTCTCTGCTTGATAATCCTCTCCGTGGTTTTTGCTGTGGGCAGGATAACTTTCAAGCCGATCTCCTTACGGAATACAGTGGTGACCATGAAGAATATGAGCAACAGGAATGCAATATCTGACATGGACGCTGTTGGAATATTAACCTTCATCTCTCTTTTGCGTTCGAGCTTCATGTCGCTAACCTCCAGCCTTAATTATACCCAGTGCCACCCTCGTGGCTTTAGGCACCTGTTTCACCTGGTCAAACACCTGTATCATCCGCTCATAAGGCGCTTTTTCGTTGGTCTTGATAAGAATGATCAGCTTGGGATTCTTTTCGAGTCTTTCTTTAAGAATAGGCTGAATCTGATCAAGAGTAACCGGCTTATCTCCAATAAATATCTGACCCTGGTCGTTAATCGAAATTTTGAGGATATTCTTCGACTTGATCTTAACGATTTCCGTGGTTTTTTCCGGTAGAACAAGCTTCAACCCTTTATCACGGGCAAAGATAGTCGTAGTCATAAAGAAAATGATGAGCAGGAACGCAATATCAGCCATTGATGCGGTGGGGATTTCGGCTTCCTCAGGAGGTTTTGCTTTTCTAAAAATAGCCAATTTAATTACCTCCCTCAGGCTTCTTGTTTAATAATCTCTTTCTCGAGGAGATACTCTATAAGTTCATTAGCGGCCTCTTCTGTGGCCCTTGAATATCCATTAATCTTGGACTGGAAAATTGCATAGAAAAGAGCGACAGGCGCCGCGATCAAAAGTCCGGTAGCCGTTGTGATCAATGCCTCTGAAATACCAGAGGCAACAAGCGTAGGCTCCACTTCTCCGGCAAGAGCAATTGCCTGGAACGCCTTAATCATTCCTGTAACTGTTCCCAGGAATCCGATGATCGGCGCAAGTGTAGCCGTAGCTGAAAGATAAATCATACCTCTGTCAAGAAATCCCATCTCTGAAGAGGCCTTCGCTGCCATTGCCTCTTCAACAACTGTCCTTCCTCTGTGGACCTTCTCAAGTCCGGCAAGAAGGACCTTTGCAATAGGCTTCTTATTTTTCTGCAAATACTCTATTGCAGCATCCAGACCCTCTTCCTCAATGAGGGTCGTGACCTTTTCCACAAGCTTGCGCGGGTTCGTGCTCGCCTTCACAAGCAGTGTAATGATTCTCTCTATGATGATTGCGGTTCCAAGGATAGCTAACGCGAGGAGCAACCACATCATTGAACCGCCCTTATTGAAGTATTCAACAAGTCCTTGCATTATTTAACCTCCCTTGTTTTTGTTTTTCGCAATAGTCCATTTTAAATTCA
>WFZT01000200.1 GCA_015489415.1 Caldifarciminota bacterium
CTTTTTGCTGTTTTATCGTTATTTATTAAAAAAGTATTCAAAATTAGGTTCAAATTAGGCGAAAAGCCGGCATTATGGAAGGCATAGGCACGGCATTATGGCTTATATCCAACAAATTTTTATTTAAAAATGGTATTTTTAGAACAGTCTTTGTCAAAAGTTGAAATCTCAGCATAGTAACCGTTAAATTTCTGTAATTCAGTTAAGGTCATAAAAAGGAGGTTTGTTACAATGATCAGCGTTAAAAAGTGGTCGGTCGTAATGGTTCTGTTCATGATAACAGGGCAATTGCACGGAGATATAAAGCTCCGCAAAATCGAGATCGTCTCACTGGGCACTCTTTTTAACATCACTGAGAAGGTGACATGGTATATGAAGGACTCCAGATTTTGCGAGAAGTCGGATAAGGAACTCCTTTTTAGCACTTCTACATCGTCCAAAATATTCGATTTGAAGAAAAAGAGAGTTTACGAAGTTGATTATGATGATAAGACTTACAGCATACACTCTCTCGAAGATTATGAAAAATCAGACCTCACTTCTTTAGATAATGTTTTTTACGACGATGAATTCGAAGACTACGATATAGAATACTTTTTCATGGACATCTCACCGCTGGATTTTACGCGCAACATAGGCGGATATGAGACAAAGGGCATTCTTATAACTTTCAACATTCGACTTAAAAACCCGTTCAAAAATTCTCATGTCGATGCTCTTGGCTCACTGGTATTATGGGGAGCCAGGCTCCCTGAAAACGATCCAATGGCAAAAATTTTCAATTTCTATTATGGAAATATCGAGACGGATAGTTCCGAACAGCAACTTTTGCTTCATACAGCTGGTGCTAAATTGATAAGAAGGGATCCTAATTATGCAAAATTGGAGCGGAAAGCGAACAGGATAATGAAAGAGCTGTGGGGAGACACCACAAACGTGTATCCTCTTGGTATTGAGATAGTGGGGAGGATAGGGGATCCTACAGATGCATCATCAACGGTTCTCCCGGTCGTTGTGACGTCCTATGTGGCCAGCGTGTCAGAGACTTCGATAGATGATGATGTTTTCAAAGTTCCCGATGGATTTTCAATTGAAACTGAAGAGGATAGCGACAGCACATTTTTCTTCCCATTTGAGCCTAAAGGAAACGATTGATAGCGAATGGATTGAAATTCCGAAATTCGGGGCGCCGAAAGGCGCCCCATTTTTTTATGATAACAGTTCGGGCAAAGGGTTATAATTCATAACCAGCTACAAAAAGGGGGTTATCATGAGCGAGATAAGAGAAGAGATTTTAAATCTCGTAATGGATCTTGTGAGGATAAAAAGCACAGCGGACAGGCCAGAGGAGCTCAAGAAGGTCATCGATTACGCCGAGAATTACCTCAAGGGCACTCCGCTGAAGATCACACGCTATGAACGAAACGGGAAGCACTCTCTCGTCGCCACTTTTAGGGATACGAAGGAACCGGATGTCATGTTTGTTGGCCACATGGATGTGGTTGAGGCCGAGGACTGGCAATTTGAGCCCAAAATTGAAGGGGATCGCATCTTCGGGCGTGGTGTCATCGACATGAAAGGCCCGGACGCCGCCATGCTCGCCCTTTTCAAAAAACTTGCAGAATTGGATAAGCAGCCTGATATCGGGCTTATGCTCACGACGGATGAGGAGGTTGGAAGCGAAAACGGGGTTGAGTATCTTCTCAAAGAGGAAGGTTGGGGCGCCAGATTTGCGGTGATACCTGACGGAGGCGGCGCTCTCAACATCGTGTATCGCGGCAAGGGCGTTGTGCATCTCAGGGCAAAGGCGAAAGGGAAGGCTTATCACGGCTCAATGCCGTGGATGGGCGAGAACGCTATCGACAAAATCATATCGTTTTACAACGAGCTTAAGGGCCATTTTCCAAAGGAGCCGTGCGGCGACCCTATCCACTGGCACAACACGATAAATCTTGGCCGCATAAGCGGCGGCAAAGTGGTCAATCAGATACCTGATCACGCAGAAGCTGACATCGATATCCGATTTGTGAAGCCGTGGACATCGAAAAAGATGTTTGATTTTGTGAAAGAGATCGCCGACAAATATTCCGTCGAACTTGAATTGATCTCGCGTGGCGAACCTGTTGAGACCGATCCCGATCATCCTTATGTTCAGGCCTTCAAGCGTGCGGCCGAGTCTGTTCTGGGGCGCAATGTCGAGCTCGTGGTGGAATACGGTGCCACGGACGGCAGGTTCTTCGCCGAGAAAGACATCCCGAACATCGTCACATGTGCTGAAGGAGGCGGTGCCCACTCAAAAGACGAATGGGCTCGAATATCCTCATACGGCGAACTTTTCGACACGATGATGAAATTCCTTGAGGAGATCGGGAAATGATAACTTCCCTCATCTTCTTTTTGATATCGAGTGGGGTGTCAATCCCGCCATCGTTCCAGAAAACGCTGTCAGAGACATCAGACTCCATGGTATCGACATGGTTTTTTGAAGCCTCCATGCGCCCGATAGATCTCTACCGCGCGGAGCTGACCGGTGCACGCCTGAGAGCAACTTCACACTGGCTCGGAGCGGTTTCGATGCTCATGCCGCCCGATAATGTGACCCATGTCGCCGAAATCTTGAACGCCACAGGTGTCTCGCATGTCATGTCCTTGAAGGCCCAATTCGATGAACGGGAATATGTGCCGAAAAATATGCCGCTCTACGATCCAAACGACTACGGTTCATCCTACGATCAGGTTTCAACCATAAACGCTGTGTCCATGCACAAGAACGGATTTGTCGGCGAGGGAGTTGTAATCGGCGTGTTCGACACAGGTTTTGACTCCACGCATCCGGCAATATCCCATCTGTGGAGCGGCAACCGCATAGTCGCTCATTACGATTTCGCATCCGGCGATCACATAGCCTCAATTTATGGCGAAATACCACTGCCCTATTCCGAGGACATAAAGTTTGTCAATTCGATGGATGTGGCGGGAGCGGATAGCTTCTTTTTGATCGCTTACAGCATGGCCACAGAAAATGACCTTGCAGCGTTCCCCTATATCAAAAATAAGTGGCGTATCGGTGTGACGATAGGCCAGACCGAGCTTGGACATGCGTTCTGGAACCCGTTACCCCCTGTGGTTAGGGACTCCTTTGCCATAAGCCCATCGATAAGTTACCAGAGCGGCCTGATTTATCTGGCATATCAGGCGAAGGAGATTAACTACGATTTCAACATCAAATTCGTAAAGTTCGACACGCTTGGGCACATCTATGTCGGTCCGTTGAGGATAAGCAACACCGCTGAAGCCGAGCTTTTGCCGCAGATATCCGTTAAAGGTGACACCGTGTGGATATTCTGGGCCACAACGCATTCGGTAAATGTGGCTGTATCGACGAATGGGGGCTCAACATTCGAGACAACAAGGAGTTTTGAGGTTGCGGAAAGCGGTCAGGTGGGCGGAAGTGACCTCGTTTCGTATGGGGACAGTCCGATCTTCATAGTGTCCATCAACAACCGCATCCTGTTCGCAACGCCAGATTCACTGCTGAATTTGAGCGTTCAGGGCGTGCTCCCCTCGGCCATATCGACCGACAGCCTAATTCATCTCGTGTATGTCGAGGGCGACACCATCAAATACATTGAGATAAACTCGCTTCAGGCGGGCGCTCCCATAACGGTGGCCCAGGGATTTAGCGGGATTAAGCCTGCCGTATGGGACGACAACGGCGAAATAAAGGCGGTTTACACAGAAAAGAACGGCGATCTGGTGTCAGCCTCATTATCGGACGGCCATGTCGATACCCTTGCGAACACGCTTACTGATTTCGTTTCATCAAACGGAAACTTTATGGCATGGCGTCAGAGAGGCGACCCTGACATATATCCGCAGAACTACATACGACACAGCGGGACATCGCAGTATCACGGCACCAAAGTGCTTTCTGTGATAGGTGGCTTTTATCAAAGCCGCCTGATCGGGGTTGCTCCGGGGGCCAAATTCATCCTCGCAAGGACTGAGAAAACCACGACCTCAAACGGGGTGAATTTCGAGAACCAGATAGAAGAGGATTTCTGGATCGAGGCTCTCGAATGGGCTGCTGCTCACGGCGTTAACATCGTTTCCAGCTCATTGGGATACGCTGATTGGTATCGTCGCTCGGACATGGATGGACGCACCGCCCCGATATCGCGTGCTGCAAGCAAGGCTTTGCAACACAACATTCTGGTGGTAAATGCTATGGGCAATGTCCGACATCAATCTTTTCCTGATCCGCAGCAGGGAGACACAACGCTTGTGGCACCGGCAGATGCGGAGGGCATCATTGCGGTCGGTTCTTATGAGGTCGATTCTGTAACAGGCGAGCTTTTGCCCCCGTCAGGCGCACTTGGCCCGACGGCCGATGGGAGAATTAAGCCAGAGGTGATAGCGCCATACTGGGTGTTCACAGCCGCTGACCGTTATCTCGACAACGACACAACATTTGTGACTTATTTCCTGTATTCGGCCGGCACATCCTACGGCACTGCACTGGTGTCAGGCGGAGCTGCTCTGGTCTGGCAGGCACATCCGGACTGGACTGCCGCACAGGTAAGAGAGGCCATCCTCGAAAACGCAAAACCCGTTGAGATACCGGATTATCCAGACGCTCCAATTCCGAACAACATAGTTGGATGGGGACTGATAGATGTTGCCGGTGCAGCTGGAGTCGGAGAACCGGGCCAGGATGTGACCAAAAAGGACAAAGTCCTCACGCCGTATCCAAGTCCTGCCAGATACGGACAACCCATTGTGTTGAGATTCAACCTGTTCCATGCATCAGACATATCGTTCTATGTTTATACCCTCAACGGAGAGATGTTGAAAAATATAGAGATTCCTGGGAAAAGCTACGGCTACAATGAATTTACATGGGATGGGCTGGACGACAAAGGGAACCCGCTGCCGCCCGGACTTTACATCCTCGTGATGGTGACCAACAATTCCGTTTCCACAACAAAGTTCGCTGTGAGGTGAAAAGAGATAAAAAAACGGGCGGGCGCTTCGCGCCCGCCCGGAAAACCCTCCACAGTCCGTTTTAGAATTTATATCTCTCCGATACCGATTTGGCCTGCAGGAAGAGCAAGAGGTAATCCCTTCCGCCAGCCTTAGAATCCGTGCCAGACATGTTAAATCCGCCGAACGGATGCACATCCACAAGCGCGCCCGTGCATTTTCTGTTAATGTAGAGGTTTCCGACATGGAATTCCTCTTTGGCCTTCTTGATCTTAGCAGGATTTAGCGTGTAAGCCGACCCGGTCAGGCCATACACAGTGTTGTTCGCTATGCGGATGGCGTCGTCGAAATCTTTTGCTTTGATGACCGAGAGAACAGGGCCGAAGATCTCCTCCTGAGCAATTCGGGCGTCCTCAGGCACATCTTTAAAAATGGTTGGTTTGATGTAGAAGCCGTTGCCTTCAGCCCTCTCTCCGCCAAGGACAAGCTTACCCTCGCCTTTGCCGATCTCTATGTAAGTCATGATCTTCCTAACAGCAGCCTCGTTTATGACAGGGCCGACGGGGTAGTTTTCATCGGCCGGCCCGACTTTCAGTTTGCTGGCTGCCTCGATGACTGCATCGACAAACTTGTCGTAGATCGATTCCACGACGATAAGCCTTGACAGGGCGGAGCATTTCTGCCCCTGAAAGCCGTAAGCGCCTGCCAGGACAGCTTTTATTGCGTCGTCCCACAGCATACCAAGCTCGTCGTCGATGATCGTTGCATCCTTACCACCCATCTCCGCAATGACCCGTTTCAGCCATATCTGACCGGGCTGCACTTTGGCGGCCGTCTCGTAGATGTGAATTCCGACCTCTTTCGAGCCTGTGAAAGCAACCATCCTCGTCTTCGGATGTTTTACAAGCGCATCTCCGATCGAACCGCCGGGCCCTGTAACGAGGTTGAGCACACCGTCAGGTATGCCTGCCTCAATCATCAGCTCCACGAATTTGGTTGCGACGGCGGGCGCATCGCTGGCAGGTTTCAACACCACTGTGTTGCCTGTGACAAGCGCGGCAACTGTCATGCCTGTGAGTATTGCGAGCGGGAAGTTCCATGGCGGGATAACCACCACGGGCCCAAGCGGGATGTAAAAATACTCGTTGTGCTCCGTCGGAATGGCGGTCAACGGCTGCGGCTGAGCGTAGCGCAGCATCTCCCTCGAATAGAACTCCAAATAGTCAATAGCTTCGGCCACATCGCCATCCGCTTCAGCCCAGTTTTTGCCAACTTCGTAAACCATCCATGCGGAAAACTCGTGTTTGCGGCGACGCATCAGCTCAGCAGCACGAAGCAGTATCGCCGCCCTTTCCTCAGGCGCAATGCGTTTCCAGTAGTCGAAGTGGCGGTATGCTACCTCAACGGCCTCATTGGCCTGCTCAACAGTGGCGCGCTGGAAAACGCCGACCACTTCGTCCTTGTTGGATGGATTGATGGACTTGAATGTCTCACCGGAAGCCGACTCTACCCACTTGCCGTCGATGAACATCTTGTAAGTCTTGCCGAATTCGGAATACACCTTCTCAAGTGCTTTGCGCATAGCCTCTGCGTTCTCAGGCTTGCTAAAATCTGTGAATGGCTCATTTTTAAATGGTGTGAGAGCCATGATAAATCCCTCCTTTTGAATGGATTATTTTTTCGATGATATGCAGCAAGGTCGGTGGGGCATATAACAAACTCAATCCGATTTTTTCTCCGTTATATCTCACATAATTAGCCATTTTCCTGTCACTTAGATTGATTAACGTCTTAATCAGCCACATCCAGAGACCATAATTTTGTAACATCAAAGATTTGAATTCAAGCGTAATATCTCCCCATCGGCTTTGAAAACACAACTTTTGTGCTTAATATTTTAGCCATGAATATCAGCAAACCCGTTAAGAGGATAGACAACGACGAAAAAGTATCGGGTCGGGCAAGATTTATAGCAGACATCAAAATGGAAGGCATGTTGTATGCCCGAACCCTGAGATCCACTGTGCCGAGAGGCAAAATCCTCTCCATAAAAATCCCCAAACTCCCGGAAGGTTATTTCATAGTCGATAAGCGAGATGTGCCTGCAAACAACAGAGTCAGGATACTCGAAACCGATATGCCGTTTTTTGCGGATGAGATGGTCAATTACATCGGAGAGCCCATCCTGCTCGTTGTCGGCCCGGATAGAGCGACCGTGACGCATATCCTCGAGGAAATCGAGGTTGAATATGAGGAAATTCCGCCAATTCTGAGCATCGAGGAGGCTCAGGCCGGCGAAAAGCCTCCCATCTTCGGAGACGATAACCTTTTCGCTGACTTCTACTTCGATAAAGGCGATCCGGATGCAGTCTTCGAGAAAGCGGCTCGCATCGTCGAAGGCAAATATCGAACCGGCTATCAGGAGCACATATACCTTGAAACTCAGGGAATGATCGGGATTTACAGGGATGGGAAACTGACGATCTACGGCTCGATGCAGTGTCCTTACTATGTCAAAAACGCACTTATCTACGCCACAGGATGGGATGGTGACAGGATACAAGTTGTGCAGACAACAACAGGTGGCGCTTTTGGAGGCAAAGAGGATTTTCCATCGCTGATCGCCGGTCACGCCGCTTTCGCAGCCATCAAAGCTGGCGGACGCCCTGTGCAGATCATGTATGACAGGGTCGAAGACATAATAGCCACAACAAAACGTCATCCATCGCTCGTCCGACATCGCACCGCACTGGACGAGAACGGAAATATCATCGGAATGGATGTTGATATCATTTTAGACGCAGGCGCCTACGCCACGCTCTCAGCAGTGGTGCTTCAGAGGGCGATGTTCGTCGCGACCTCGGTTTACAATGTCCCCAACCTCAGGGTCAGGGGCCGGGCTTACGCCACGAACCATGTTCCGTCCTCGGCGTTCAGGGGGTTCGGCGGGCCTCAGGGTGTGTTTGCCGCCGAGATGCAGATTCACAATGTCGCAGAGGAGCTCGGCATCAACCCGCTGGACTACAAAAAGCGGTTCTTCGTGAAAAAAGGCGACACGACGGCCACCGGCGGTCTGCTGCGGAGACATGTTCCTCTCAACGAGATAGCCGACGCACTGGACAGCATGTCAGATTTCAGGCGGAAATATGAGCTTTACTCACGCAAGAAGACCAATTCCGATGTGTGGCGTGGAATCGGCATATCGTTCTTTCCTCACGGATGTGGATTTACGGGCAAGGGCGAGGAGATCATTCGGGGCACAGCGTCCCTGAAAAGGTATGCTGACGGCAGGGTCGAAATACTCGTCTCGAATGTGGAGATGGGACAGGGCGCCCAGACGACGCTCAGGAAAATAGTTGCAGAGACGCTCGGCATCCCCTACGATGAAGTGATTTACGAAAATCCTGACACTGACCGCGTCCCGGACTCGGGGCCCACAGTAGCGTCAAGGACGGTGGTCATTGTCGGCGGATTGCTGGAACAGGCCGCACGAGAACTGAAAGAGCGATGGGACGAAAAAGGCGAAGTCATTGTGACAAAAACATATCGCCACCCATCCTATATCCAGTGGGATCAGGACAAACTACATGGTGACGCATATCCGGAATACTCATGGGGCGGCAATGTCGTCGAGGTCGAAGTTGATCCGATAACTTTCGAGATCAAGGTCGTTGGCGTGTGGGGCGCTTACGACATCGGCACGCCAATCGATGAGCGCATCATTCAGGGCCAGATCGAAGGCGGGGTCAAGCAGGCGCTCGGATACGCCACTATCGAGGTCATGGAGACGAAAAACGGCAGGATCTTACAGGCGAGCCTCACCGATTACATCGTCCCGACGGCAAAGGATTTCCCCAGAGTGGTCTTCAAACTCATCCCATCGCCTTACGAATACGGGCCATACGGGGCAAAATGTGCGGGCGAGGTTCCATTCATAGGCCCGGCACCTGCGCTCGCAGCAGCGGTTCAGCAGGCTGTCGGGTTTAAAGTCGATAGGATTCCCGTCAGACCTGAGTGGCTCCTCGAACGATATTTGAAAAAATAACGGTCTAATACGGCTAATTCTGAGGGGTTGCGCAATCCTGATTATCTCGTTATCTTTGTCTCACTTTTATCCACAAATCCATCATGGACAGAGAATTTATTGAAAAAGTCAGGGAATCAATCGACATCGTTGATGTAATCAGCGATTATGTCGAGCTCAAAAAGACTGGACGGCAGTATAGAGGGCTCTGTCCGTTTCACAAGGAAAAAACGCCATCGTTTTATGTCGATCCGGATAAGGGGGTTTATCACTGCTTCGGCTGCGGCGCATCCGGCAATGTGTTCCGCTTCCTCATGGACATCGAAAAAATCACTTTCCGGGAGGCGGTGCTGCAGCTTGCAAGAAGGGCCGGCATCGAGCCGCCGAAAGAAAAGGAGCAAGGGACGCTCGAGCGCCCGTTGAAGCTGATGGAGCTGGCAGCTGATTTTTATCACAAAAACCTGTTCATGCCGCAAGGCCGCAATGCGCTTGGGTATCTGAAAAAGCGAGGGATATCGGTTGAGACAGCGGTCAAATTCAAGCTCGGCTACGCCCTACCCGACGGTAGAAGCTTTATGAAGACGGCGCTTGATAACGGCTACACGGAGGAGGAGCTCATATCGGCGGGACTTGCGACGGAACGGGAAGGCCGGGTTTTCGACACATTCAGAGACAGGCTGATATTCCCGATCAGGAGCGTGGGTGGCACAATTATAGCGTTTGGCGGTAGGGCGCTGAGCGATAAAGCCATGCCGAAATACCTGAATTCGCCGGATACACCGTTTTTCAAGAAAGGAGAGACGCTTTACGGGCTTTATGAAGTCAAGGGCAACATTCGGGACAAAAATGTGGCGATCGTGGTCGAAGGATACATGGACTTTTTGATGCTCTATCAGGCGGGTTTGAGGTATGGCATTGCGCCTCTCGGGACGGCTCTGACCGAAAATCAGGCGAGAATTATCGGCAGGTATGCGAAACGGGTTTATCTCCTTTACGACGGCGACGAAGCCGGTCAGAAAGCGGCACAAAGGGCACTACCAATTTTGTTGAGCGCTGGGTTGAAACCGAAGGTGTCGTTTCTGCCAGAAGGCGAGGATCCTGCAAGCCTGATAGCCGCCGGGAGAAGGGATGTCGTGATAGATGCGCTGAGGAACGGGGTCGATATCATCGATTTCTATCTGCCGGAAGACAAAGTTGACGAGCTGGACAGCGATGCGTTGACAGAACTCATAGAACAGGTTTTGAAAACGGTATCGGTTGCATCGGATTCCATTTACCAGAATGTGCTTTTGAAGAAGTTAGCGGAAAAGGCTGGACTTGACATAAAGGTTCTTATCGGAAAAATAAATATCTTAAAATCGACATCAAAATCTATCGTTTCGGGGTCGGGTAGGAGGGGTTATCGGAAACCTTTAATTCCGAGCGCAGAACTCAGAAATGTGCTCTGGGCATTCAAAGACAAGCGGGTTAAGGAATTGATTTTTCAGTTAGATGAAAATTGTTTTGAGGATGAATATGCGGTTGAACTTTTCAGAGCTCTAATTGATGGAAAGACCATCGATGATATATTGTCGTTTGGGGAAGACGAACTCCGGGCTTTTGTAGTCAGAGCCTGGGAGGACATGGAGACGGAGCAACTCGATGATGATGGGCTGAAAATCATCGAGAGATTTGTAAAGGACAGAATAAGCCGAAAAATGGTTGAGGAGATCGGGGTGGATGGCACAATCGATCAGACCCTCAACCGGCTTATTGAGTTGAAAAAGGAGGGATCAATAAGATGAAAAAAGAAGATAAAAACCCCAAAGGCACCTCTAAAAACAAAAACGAAATGAGCAGGAAGGAAGCAATCTTCCAAAAGATAATTTTAAAGGCGCGAGAAGCCAAAAAAATATCTTATCAGGACATCAGGAGGGAACTGCCCGAAGAACTCTATTCAGAAAATGTCATAGACGAGCTAATGAACATACTTGCCGAAAACAACATCGAGGTTTACGACGAGATCGAGCGCAAAAATAAAATCATGAAAGAGGCCGCAGAAGAGGAAGACACTTACATCATCATCTCGGACGACCCGGCAAAAACATATCTCAAGCAGATTTCAAACCTCAACCTTCTGACCAAAGAGCAGGAAGTTCAGTATTCCAAACAGCTTGACGACGCCCGCATCGCTATACTCAGAAAGATCTTCAGGACCAAATACGGTCTCAACAGGCTGCTCCACTTCATCAAATTGACAGAAGATGGCGTAATGCAAGTGGAGGAACTCGTTCAGGTCGATTCGCAATACTGGACATCGAGGCAGAAAAACAGGAAGGAGAAAGCGCGTGCGCACAAGGCGTTTGAATTCATAAAAGTTCGGGTCGAGGCGCTGCATCCTTACTGGGACAGGCTGGACGATTTGACATCCGAAGAACGCAAGACTTACAGGGACAAAGTCAAGGTGATCGTCCGCAAGATAGAAAACCTGAAGCCGCAGTTTCGCAAAGTAATGGAGATAGTCAAAGGGTTTGAGGAGGAAGTGCGCCGTCTCGAGGGACTGTGGGAAAAATACGATCAGAAGAAAAAGGGTTACGAGGAGATGCTGATGAAAAACGCCGAGAGGGGCGAGGATGACTTTGAGGATCCGCGCCTGGCGATTGTGGAGTCTGAGCTTTACGAGTTGAAAGAGGAGATCGACAGGATTGAGGATAAGCTCGGAATGAATCTAACAAAAGCCCGTGAGATAGCGAAGCAGATCGAGGAGTATCGCAAACAGCTTGAGGACGCAAAGGCCAAGATGGTTGAAGGCAATGTTAGACTTGTAATCGGAATTGCCAAACGGTTTATGAACCGCGGGCTTGAATTCATCGACCTGATACAGGAAGGCAACGCCGGTCTAATCAAGGCTGTCGAGAAGTTCGATTACAGAAAAGGTTACAAATTTTCAACTTACGCCACATGGTGGATCCGCCAGTCGATAACACGCGCAATAGCCGACCAATCGCGCACCATACGCGTGCCAATCCACATGATCGAGACGATAACCAAGGTCTCACGCGCCACGAGGGCACTCATGCAGGAGCTGGGTCGTGAGCCAACCATCAAAGAGATCTCAGAGTATCTCGAAATGCCGATCGAGAAGGTGAAGCAGGCGCTTCATGCGGCCAGAGAGCCGATCTCAATAGACAAACCGATCGGCAAGGATCAAGACAGCTTTATCGGCGACTTCATCATCGACCACATGCAGAAGACACCGTTTGAATACGCAAGGGAAACTCTACTGCGCGAGAAGATCGAGGAGGTTCTCTCCACATTGACGCCGCGCGAGAGGAAAGTCATAGAGTATAGATTTGGCCTCAACGACCAGCAGCCCAAAACGCTTGAGGAGGTTGGCAGGATATTCAATGTCACGAGGGAGCGCATCCGTCAGATAGAGGCCAAAGCACTCAAAAAGCTGAAACAACCAAACCGTGCAAGCAAACTGCGCATGTTCATTGAAGCACCTGACAAACACATGTAATATGAGGGCGGAAGACAGATTCGGGCGGCCTTCGGCCGCCCGTTTTTAATTCTGACAGGGAGAACTGACATGGATTTCGTAATCGGACATGGTGTTATAACCGATGGGGCTGGTTTCATGCTCCATGATGGAGCAATTCACATATCCGACGGCGTCATAAAGAAAATCGATACCACCGAGCGCCTGAGATCGGTATCAGAGACATTTTACGATCTCGGAGGGCGGCTCGTCCTGCCCGGACTTACTAATTTCCATCATCACCTCTACTCTGCACTCGCAGCCGGCATATCCCCAGCAGGCCCAACTGACACCTTCGTGCAGATACTCGAAAACCTGTGGTGGAAACTCGACATGGCACTCGACGAGGAAACAATTTACTTCTCGGCACTTCAAGGGGTTATGGATTCCGTGGCACACGGCGTGACCACCATATTCGACCACCATGCATCGATGAACTTTATTAGGGGCAGCCTCGACATAATCGCCGATGTGTTTCGCAAGGCGGGCATAAATGGATTGCTATGCTTCGAGATGTCCGACCGCGCAGGAAATGAGACCATAAACGACCAGCTTCAGGAAAACATCGAATTCTGGGAAAAACATCGCAACGACAGGAACATAAAGGGTATTCTTGGCCTGCATGCGAACTTCACGCTTTCGGAGAAAACGATGGAATACATCTCGAAAGAGAAGCCCGAAGAAATGGGCGTCCACATCCACTGCGGCGAGGATAGATATGATTTCGACTACTGCCAAAAGCTTGGGTATGCGGGGCCGGTGGACAGGCTCGATAAGTGGAATCTGTTGAACGAAAAAACGATACTCGCACATGCAATACACTTAAGCGACAGGGATTACGAGCTTATCAGGGACAAAAAGCCTGTGGTGGTCTCCAACCCGGAATCAAACGCCAACAATCAGGTAGGCGTCATGGACAGAAAGAAAATTCAAGAATTCGTCCTCGGAACTGACGGTATGAGCGGCGATATGGTGCAAACATTGAGGTCGCTTTACCTTCTGGGCAGAGGCCACCTTGAGGATTTCACAGGGCTGAGAGAATTGTTCTTCGACAGGGCTCGCTCTTTCCTGCAGCGCTTCTTCCCCGAAAAAGGCGGCTTAAACGAAGGAGCAACGGCGGACATCGCTGTGCTCGATTACACTCCGGTTACCCCTATCAACCTCGATAACCTCATCGGACACCTGATATTCGGTGCGAAAAACGCACACGCCTTCATGACAATCGCCAATGGCGAAATCGTCTATCACAACGGCGAATTCAGTTTCGTGGATGCTGACAAAGCGAGAAAAGATATCAAGAAGGCTGCTCGTAAGCTGTGGGATAGGTTCAGAGAGGCCTGAAGTCAAGACTCATAACGGCTCTGAGGAAGAACTTATCAACACCATCGCTTACTTAAATTCGATAGCGCGTTTCACAAAATTCATTTTGCAACAATTCATTTTGAGATCCCCCCTGTAATCCCTTCCTGTCCTCCGTCCAGAAGCCCACCTTTGTTGAAAATTTGGGGCTTTAAGGCTATCATCTGCAATGCAATTGAGCGTCGTCACCTCGAGTAGATGCGTTGTCTTAGCCTGGATGAGGATGATTGGTTAGGTTAAACTGATAGTCCTATGGAGATGCAAATGCTTGAAGAGGCCAAAAATTTTGTCAGAAATAACAGGATAACGAAAGAGGAAATATGGGAAAACATTTCTCTAAACAACAGAAAACTCCCTCACAGATTTCTATTTGAGAAGCTAAGAAAGTATGTCAGGGATTTTCTGAGTAATAGAGCTATTGAACCGAGAATGGTGGGGATCGCCGGGATTAGAGGCGTGGGCAAAACCACCCTTTTATGGCAAATAGGTGACTTTGTGAAGGCCAACTTTAAAGATGTAGATGTTTTTTTTCTAAGCATGGACATCGCAAGCGACTATGGTTTTAAAAGTAAAACAATCATAGAAGCTTTAAAAGAAGTTATAACTCCACAAAAGAAAACTGTTCTGCTGTTCGATGAAATACAATATATGGAGAATTGGGCTCTTATGCTGAAAATAATCTATGATAAGTTTAAACACTGCTTCATTACAGCCACTGGAAGCTCATCTTTACTAATCCATTCCACTGTGGATCTATCAACAAGGTGGAATCTGGAATCCCTTTATCCTCTTAGTTTTACAGAGTTTATAATGATAAAATCGTGGCTTAAAAATCGTGGAGGGAAAGGGATACTACCTCAAAAAGGACTTAGTGAGAAACTGAAAGATGCCCTATTCGCGTCGGAAGGTGCTGAGGGAGTAGCTTCAAAATTAAACAAAGTTGAAAACGAAATTCAGGAATATTTCTTGAAAATCGAAAAAGCAAAAAGAACCATGAGATGGCGAAATTGGGGAGGTTATCTTAAAGAATACATTTTCTACCACAATATACCGAGATTACTGTTGATCGACGAGAAACACACCATCCTCCTCAGAGTTTTCGATCTGCTTCATAGAGTGTTATATCAGGATTTGAGGGAATTTTACGAACATAACGAAATTAGAAAAATCTGGAGGCTTTTGAGATACATAGCCTTTTCGGATGAGATCAACAGGGAAAAACTATCTAAAGAATGGGGCATTAGCAAAGAAAAAATAGATAACATCGTTGATAGTCTGGTAAAATCCGAGTTACTTATGAAATTTCCTGCCTACGGAGGGATCAAAACGAGGCTAAAAAGGGAAAAGTTGTTCTTTGCATCTCCAACAATGAGATACGCAATTATCAATATATCTTCCCCTACGGAGAAATTTTATTCCAAACTTTATGAAGACATTACCGCACTGTATTTGAAGAAAATCTTTAACGGGTTGGTTTTGTATGGCGGGACGGCAGGCGACAGATCACCTGATTTCATAATAGAAATCGACGATAAAATCCTTCCAATTGATGTCGGAACGAGCAAGAATGATGTATCTCAGCTGAATTCAGTGAAAAATAAAAGATATGGATTACTTATAAATCTCAATTCGGATAAGGTTCAAATAAACAACGATAATGTGATAATCCCTCTCAAGTGGTTCCTTCTTGTCGCCTGACCAGGTTGATGCTTGAAAGGAGAATTTGTCTACGGCAACTTCTTCTTTTCAAGGCCGCCCGTAAGCTGTGGGATAGGTTCAGAGAGGCCTGAAGTCCAGACTCATAACGGCTCTGACGAAGAACTTATCAACCCCATCGCTGTGAGCGTAATTCACGACATAGGAGGGAATAAGCTTGAGGTTTAAGGAAATACCCTGAAACACCCTGTAACCTTCAACGCCGAGGCCAAGCTCAAACCTCTGTTCAACGACACCCGTGAGGAAATTATCAGGAGGCCATTGCCCCACAGGTGGATACTCGTGAAGCGAGCCCTCCCCCTTAAAGGTAACGGCAGCCATCGTCCAGAACTTTCCGTTTTTTAACTCAAGGTAAAACCTTTCAAAATCCGCCCCAAGCGAGTCGCCGATGGGCCTATCGTGGAAAAGATAATTTGTAAAATGGCCTTTGTGGATATATGTCCATCTCGTAGCGCCTCGATACTGAGCCTTTATCAAAGATTTCCCAAGGCTTAAGTTTAGCTCAATTCCCCAAGCAAGTTTACCTTTCTCGCCACGCACTGAAATGTAGGGATAATCGTCTATAAGGAGCTCGCCAACGATGTCCCAATTTCGGCCGGTGTATCCTGCCCACAGATCCCAGAAGACATTCGACTCGCGGTCAAAAGGAATCTCGTTGAAAACCTGATAAGTGTAGTAGAGCGTGAGAGGATTCAGATAATACGGGACAGGCATCTGATTTTTGCCCCCGTATATGACAGATTCAGCCCATCCAAGGCGCAACCCTCTGTTTTTGCCGGGTTTAACTTCAAACCCATGAAACGACAGATACCTGTTAGCGGAATCCATCGGATCAAGCATACCCGTTCCGAAAACAAGCTCAGCATTCCACAACTTCTCGATGGATGCGCGGATAAATCCCATGTCCAGATATGTTCCGTTTGATGAGAAAATGAGCCCCATAGGGCCAATTTTGATGCTATCGCGACCGAACTTGACCGTTAAATCGAGCCATTTGCTCGAATGGTGATAACTCACGAACCCCTTCTTAAATCCGCCTGCGAGCACGCTGTACCACAATTTATCCGGATATTCAGGGAAACCAGCCGTTTTGATGTATGGCTGGAACCCAGCCGTCCATTTGCCATCTGAATAGAAAAGACCAAAAGTTGCCTCTCCACCAGCAGCCGTATCCCCTTTCAAGAAAACAACACCGCCGTAGATGTTCGGGGTACCGACTTTCAGGTTTAAAGGGTTAACATTTAGGGCTTGTGCGACGAGGATGTATTTAAGAAAAACTATCACCTTATTCTCCTGTATCCTGTATGTCTCTTCTTTCTGGTGTGTTTCGGTTCTTCTCTAATTTGTGGCCTGGAACTCTCGAATTCCCTGTTTGGTTTGTAAGAAGGGATAATCTCCATCATGTGATAGATAATTTCATCCCTTCTCATTCCGTTTGCGAGCTCATGTAAATAAAAAACCCTATCCATAAGTTCCTCGGGCGACATCTTCTGGCTAAGCCTTGCCTTAAATATCTTATGGTGTTTTGTAGCCTCTGTGCCTTCCTCGGCCGTCAACAACTCCTCAAAAAGTTTTTCGCCCGGCCTGATGCCTGTGAAAACAATCGGTATATCGACATCCGGTTTGTAGCCCATCAATGTTATCATCTCGCGGGCGATATCGACGATTTTGACAGGCTCACCCATATCAAGGACAAACACTTCTCCACCTTCACCCATAGCACTTGCCTGAAGAACGAGCAAAACGGCTTCAGGGATAGTCATGAAATACCTCTTCATATCGGGATGCGTCACGGTCACAGGGCCTCCACGCTGTATCTGCTCCTTGAAGATGGGCACTACACTGCCACGACTGCCAAGCACATTTCCAAACCGAACCGCTATGAACTTTGTGTCCCCCATCTCGTTCAGGGCAAGTATTATCATCTCCCCAATTCGCTTGGATGCCCCCATTGCGCTGGTGGGGTTAACCGCCTTGTCAGTGGAGATAAAAACGAACTTTTCAACACCTGCGTTTATGGCCGCCATCCCAACATTGTATGTCCCTATGATGTTCGTCTTCACCCCTTCCTCCGGGAAAGCCTCTATCATGGGAACATGTTTGTAAGCGGCTGCATGGAATACCACATCGGGCTTGTGTTCCATAAAAACCGCCATCGTCTTCTCCCGATCCCTGACATCCGCGAGAACAGGCACAAACTTAACATGGGGAAAACGGTATTTAAGCCTTCTGTGCGTGTCGAAAAGGCGTGTTTCATCCAGCTCAAACAGGATAACTTTTGAAGGATCAAATCTGGCCACCTGACGACATAATTCCTCGCCTATCGACCCCGAAGCTCCCGTAACCAAAACTACCTTGCCCTTAAGAAATTTGTTAACGATATCCATCTCAATGGATATCTGATCCCTTCCGAGCAAATCGGCCACAGAAATATCTCTAACATCCCTCATGTTCACCGTGCCATTCACAAGCTCGGCAATCGAAGGCAATATCTTTATGTCGGTAACGCCAGCCTCTCTTGAAAGGTTTACGAATTCCCTGACATCCTTACCAGAAGCTGAAGGTATGGCAATTATCACAGTGTCAACATCCAGATTCTCTATGGTCTTTTTGATTTTATCTCTTCCACCTATAATCCTTATTCCGTGCAGCAAAGTATTCCATTTAGAGGGGTTATCGTCAATGATCCCAACCACCTTGAAATTTTTACCATCTTTGATGAGACTGCGAACCAGTTGTTCGCCGGCGTTACCAGCTCCGATCACCAGTATTTTTTTATGGTTACCGTTTCCATTTCGTCTGAATGCCTGAAAAGATCGGAAAGTATAGGCACTCAGCCTTTTGGAAAATCGCGCCAGCCCTATCAGCGCCAAAGACAGGAGAAAATCTATGATAAAAACGCTTCTTGGTATAGGGGTAAGCATAAATGACCTTGTGGCAATGAAATCGTAACCCGTGTAAAATGCCATAGTGGCAAAAACATTTGCAACTGCTATCTGAAGCGCGTCTCCGATACTGGCGAACGACCACGAGATGTTGTATAGCCGAAACATCCAGTAGATGGGTAATTTTGTAACCACAGCCGTCATGTATATGATGCCAAGTATCTGAATGTAGGAGGATAACGAGGCTGGATCATCTTCAAATCTCAACAGGAAGGCCAGATAGATGGACAATAGCAGACTTATGACATCCGTCACAATGAAAAAAACATGCCTTGACCATGGGTATCTTCTTATATGCCATAGCAATTCTCTAATTCCACGGCCCAACTTAAAACCTTTCATGCAAACCACCTCCTTTTCACACAAAGCCGTAATGCTAAGGCTCTTTTAGCTCAATCTTTCGCACATTTCTGTCATTGCATGGTAGTGAAGCACAAAATAACAGAGCAACCAATTCCAATTACAAATTTATATCCGAGAGCAAATTTAAATATTCCAAGAATCTATTTCTCAATTGGATGGAAATTATAAAACATCATAAAAATAGTTCCAATGTTCTAAGCTGCTCTCAACCAAGCTCAACGGCTTAAATAGGTGGAAAAAGCAGCAGATAAAGCTGAAGGAGGGAACTCTGAGCTATTTTATGGGGGCAAAGCTTTCAGAGAGATAATGGATGTGGCTTAAAACCATAAAACACATTTAATTAAATCTATAATAAAATCTTTGAGCTATAACAATCTTTCATACATAAAGAAACCACCTTTAAATTTTCGACTTAATGAGCCCCTCCCCAAGCTTTTCTCTAACATAATAAATCTCATCCCGCGTCAGGTTATTAAAAAATGGTATCGCAATGGTTCTGGAAGAAATATTTTCTGTTATCGGGAAATCCCCTTCCTTGTAGCCAAACATCTCCCTGTAAAACTTCTGGAGATGTATAGGGGTAAAATATGGTCTTGAAGAAACCCCATGAGAGCTAAGGTATTCCATCAATTTGTCCCTATCTACATGTTTTTTGACCTTAATAACAAAAACAAACCATGAAACCTTAGACCAATCTGCAACATAGGGGAGCTCAATCTCCTCAATGTCGCTTAACGCCTCAAAATACATCTCTGCCACTTTTTGCCGTTTTTTAAGGACCTCTTCAAGCCTCAGCATCTGTGCATAACCAAGAGCTGCAGAGAGCTCATCCATGCGGTAATTGTATCCAAGCCGCACATGCTCCAGCCAAACCGGATTGTCACCCCGCCCTTGATTTATGAGACTTCTCGCGAGACGCTCAACCTCTGTAGAATTTGTCACGATAATGCCGCCTTCTCCCGTAGTTATTTGTTTGTTTGGATAAAATGCAAATACTCCGCCAATACCAAGCGTCCCAACTTTTACCCATCTGTCCAATTTTTTGCTGAAATATTCGGCTCCGATTGCTTCACAAGAGTCCTCGATGATCGGAAGGTTGTATTTTTCGGACAATTCAAGCAAGGGGTCCATATCGACAGGGTGCCCAAAAATATGAACCGGCAAAAGCGCCCGAAGGACAGCGCCCGTTTCTTTGTTCCTCAAATGCTGCCCATCAAACTCGTAATTAGTTTCAATAAATTCAACAGCCCTTCTTGCATCAATGTTAAGGGTTTTCGGATCTATATCCACAAAAACAGGCTTAGCTCTTTCGAAAAGAATAACATTTGAAGATGCTATGAAGCTGAAAGGTGAAGTTATGACTTCATCTCCTTCTCGGACACCAGCAATTTTCACAAGTACATGCAGGCCAGCAGTTCCGCTTGAGACGGCAACAGCGTGCTTAACCCCAAAGTATTTAACAAACTCACTCTCGAAAGCTTTAGTCTTTGGCCCCATTGAGAGATATGGGGTATCGAGAACTTCACACACTATCTTCTTTTCAAGCTCTGTGATATCCGGTCTGGAAAGTGGAATTTGTTTCATGATTTTTCTCCAATTGTTTCAAGGTTTGCTGACATGAGTGTAACAGAAACAAACTTCAATTTGAACAAAATGAAGTACGCAGCAATTGCCGAGGAAACCCAGAAAACAATCCAATAACCATCGGGAAGAGAATATGTAATAAGTCCGACGACTATTCCCAACCCTGCCAGCAAGTACATCAGGAAAACTGTGACAAGATAATTGCCTGTCCTTTTGTATATCTGGTCATATATGTGGCTCCTGTCTCCGTGGAAAGGGTGTAACCCATTTCGAACCCTTCTAATCACAGCTATTGTCGAATCAACAATAAAAACTGAAAGTAACCCGAGTATAGTAAAAAATAATCTCCATGAAAACGCGAATTTCAATAGCTCCATACTCATGTAGAAAAATGTAAATCCTATAAAATAGCTCCCTGCATCTCCAAGAAATATTTTTGCTGGATGAAAGTTAAAAATCAGGAAACCAAGAAGTGCTCCGATAACAACAAGAGTAAACTGAGGTAACCACGGATGACCGAGACTGTGCGCCAACCATAGAAATCCGCTACTTACAATTATGCTGATTCCAGCCAACAACCCGTCCATTCCATCCATCCAATTAACTGAATTTATGGTGCCCATAAAAAAAAGATATACCAAGGTAATTGAAACAACCATGGGGGCAAGTATCACATAACCATCTACCAGTACATACACTATAAGGATAAAAGACTCAAGGAAAAATCTAATTTTAGAAGGGAGGTTATTTATATCATCGATTAAACCGATACAGCTCAACAAAGCTGCAAATCCCCAAAATAACCATGATAACTCCAGATTTATAAAAAAACTTACCAGCAAAACAGTAACGAAAATAGCAATCCCGCCGAGATAAGGTATAGGCTTGCCATGTATCTTAAGTTCACCAGGACGATCAACAATGGACAGTTTTAAAGCCAATTTTTTTGCAAGCAATGTAAAAATTACAGCAACTGTTGCACTTACGATTATAATCATAAAATTACCCGTATCTTTTGCTCAACATCTCACATTTTCTTCTAATCTCTTCCTGCTTTAGCAATGGACTCAATTTATTGCAAAGAATGTTACCACATCTATAGATAATTTCACGAAATGGGAAAAGAATATTCACTAAGCTTCTGACATCATCTCGATAAACAACATTTAACTTACAATAAGCTTTTCTAAACTTAAATTTTTTTATAAGCCACTCATGTATATGCGTTTCATGACCTATTGATCTTGTGCCATCATGAACATATAGAAAATTTCTTTCATTTAGGTAATATCTATTCATTTCAAAAATGAGAGAATAAGATGGATAAAACTTGAGGTAATCAGGATGGAGTTTGATAACATTATATGAAACCACATTTCCTTTGATAACCGTTTGTGCATAAGCAATAGGCTCTCCAGACTCTTTTAGTGTAACGAGCCAGAAATCTTTGTTAGGATTCATTAAATCCTTCGAAATATTCTTTTGGTATGTATCGGAATCGACCACATTTGCATAATTTTTCTTATATCTCTTAAAGGCATTTACATAAATCTCATATAATTTAAGCATAAAATCTTCTGTGTATCTCTTTGAATGGGAAAGAAGCTCAGTTCTACAATTTCGTAATCCTCGCTTGATTTCAGAGCGAATTTTAGCTTTATAAGATTTAAGAGATACATCCTCTCTTTCATCCTTCAAAACATACCAGAAAGGATATTCAATTGAGCTATCAAAATCTGAAGCCCATCTAACCATGTAAGCTTGGGTCAATTTTATCATTTTCTTGGCTTGTTTCTCACTGAGAGCTATATTTTCATGAGGAGCAACATCAGGCAACAATACTCCATGGTATTTATACCATTTTATTCCCCAAAACTCATATTTCATAAAATTCTTTCGAAAAGTTTTAAATATCTGTTGGCCAACTTTTCATAAGTGTGATTCTCAAGCACATATTTTCTGCCATTTTCCCCAAGTCTTTTCCTTTCTTCAGGAGACATGCGATAAAGTTTCAAAATTCCATCGGCAATAGCCTTAGGATTTTCAGCCTCAACCGTAACACCAGCGTTCGCTTCATCAACAGGCTTGTTCCCCGAGTTTATGGAATATACAATTGGTTTTCCCAATATCATGTAATCAAATAACTTATTTGGTGACACACCGTATTTGAAAATTTTCTCCTTTTTTAACCCTATATAACAAACATCAACATAATTTTCCAATAGTGTAAATAATTGTTCTTTCGGATGGTAACGGATAAATGTGACATTTTTGATACCTAATTGGTCAACCACTTTCTCCAACTCTCTTTTCTTCATGCCTTTTCCAATGATAAGGAAATGTATTTTGTCCATGTTTTCTAATAGTTTGGCGGCATATATAAACTTATCCAACGCATTCGCATCCCCAATTGTTCCAGCATATGCAACGATAAATTTGTCCTTGGGTATTCGGTCTTCAACATCCTTGTCCAGCTTTGTAGAATATCTTATATCTTTGAGGTTAATGCCGTTGGGGATGTAAACAAATTTTTTGCAATCTAATCCAGCTTTTTTCATGTGTTCACATGCTTTGGGCAAAACGGAAACGACAACATCGGCCTTTCTATAAGCAAATTTCTCAAAAAATTCCATGGATTTAATCACTGGATGATATTTCGAATAATTTCCAATTTCAATTAGAGTCAAAGGCCATATATCTTTAACTTCATAAACAAGTTTTGCTCCAAATTTCCTTGCCCATTTGTATCCTGAAATGACAGGATACGGAGCCATTGGGGAAACTATTATTATATCAGGTTTATCAAGATATACCACGGGCAAAAGAAAATAGGTTTTAAAAGTGAATTGAAGCCATTTTAAGGCCCTCTTTTTGTCGTGAGCATGCTCATATTTTAACACCTTTACCCATAAGTAATTAATACCATCTATATTCTCCAATTTAAATTCATTTTTTAAGTTAGGAGGACTATAGAAAAGATGCGAATACGAAGCGGTAATTATAGCGACATTATGGCCTGACTCAACAAATTTCTTTCCTAAGTAATAATGCCTATACTCCATGCCGTGATAGGGTGATCCGGCATATTCATTTATTATCCAGATGTTCATACTTTATTCAATTCCCGGATAGCATCTTTATAACCGATAAATTCGTATCCATAGGTTTCCAATTTATAGATTAACCATTCATACCATCTTTTTACAGACGAATATGCGTATGAAAATAGTCTATCATGGAACAAAATCGTAAGAAATTGTAATTTCTGTTTCTGTATTTTGTTTAAAATTTTTTCTGTTTGTTGTTTGGACATTTCAAAAGTTATCTTGGAAAAATGTCCTTTATATCCCTCAAAAATGTAGCCATCCATTATATGAAGCGGGAATTCCCATAAAGAATCCACTTTATATGGATCAGCCAATTTATAAACAGTAGAATCGAACAGATATCCTGCCTGTGACAAATATCTCAGGGTATCATCATTGAGTCTCAAATAATGCATTCTAACGCCGAAACTATCGCAATTACAAATACTTTTAAAAGTTTCATACTCCCTTTTAATACCATTGTAATTTTTGTAACATATTCCATGCACACCAACATCAAATCCATTCTTTCTTATCTTTTTAATCCAATATTTAGCATTTTTTAGTGAATAGCTAAGCCCTTTCCCATTATTAACGCCTACAAAAAAAGTGGAAGGGATATTGTGTTCTTTATCGAATTTCATCAGCTCATCGATATAATTCCACTTATTCTTGATTAATTCAACTATCCTTGCTTTTATCTCCTTTGGACCTATACTTCCTATTGTATATTCGACAAACATCCTAATTATGGCCTTCATAAGCACTCCGTCTTTCCAATGTTCCCATGCTGTAATATGGTCAACATCGTGGGAAACAATAACTTTCATGGTAAGTTTAGCACTTTTTTATAGGCACGCAAAAGCCTTTTTTCCTGTTCTTCCCAATTAAATCTCTCAAGGAAGGCTTTTCTCCCCCTAAGCCCCATCTCTTTACGCACATCAGGATTTTCGTAGAGGTAATCTATAGCGTCAGCTACTTCTTTAGGATTTGTCGGATCCACAAATATGCAACAACCAATAGGTTCAAATGTATTTCGCAAAAGCTTGAGATCTGACATTATGATGGGTAACCCTGCTGCCATATATTCGAATACTTTGGTATTCCCCTCGCCTGTAAAAAATAAATGAGCAGGTATAGGTTGATAAAGTAAAACACCAACATCAAAAGAACTGTACATTTTTGCCAGGTCGTGAAATGGAATCCTTTTATATATTCTAACAACATCACCCAAACACTTAAATTTATTCTCTATATCAATTGCACCAATAACATGGAATTCTATTTTTGCCAGATACTTCGTTAACTTAAGGGCATGTAGTATGA
The DNA here is from genome assembly GCA_015489415.1 of Caldifarciminota bacterium. GTDB lineage: Bacteria > Hydrothermota > Hydrothermia > B15-G9 > WFZT01 > WFZT01. The sequence goes on from WFZT01000200.1 coordinate 24,907, forward strand.
TTTTAGACCCCCTTTCTTTATTAAGATTACCAGTATGCACAAACTTTACCCTGTTGTTCAAAGAATTTCTTTTTTTTTCCAAAACATTAAACATTGAAATGGACGGCATATTTGTTACCATAATGGTTTTAGATTTAGGAAATTTTTTAAATATTAAACTATCAACTACAATTATAGAATCAAAAAATGCAGAAAACACCCTTTCCATAAAATCCCACACATCAGCCAACAATCTATAACCAAAGCTTTGAGAATGATTTAAAACGACGTATTTGTAATTTTCGTGGACATCATAAATTACCTTTTTACCCAAAATCTTCAAAATAATCCCGACAGGGATCAAATCAGGATCATGGAAATGAAAAACATGAGGTTTTTCTTCAACTAACACCTTATGTAGCAATTTCCAGAATTCCGGTGTTAACAACCGCTTTTTTGAAGTAAAGGTATAAAATTTAACAAAATCCTTTACTCCTATTTGATCGATATCGTCAGAATACCTTGCTAATATACATATTTCCAAATCTTTTAGTTTTGAAAGAGAGGTTATTTCCTTTATCAATCTACTGTCAGAAGCTTTGTGAACATTGGACAGGAAACAGACCTTAAATTTCTTCATAGTCATTGGTGTATAACCATACGTACTGGAAAGTTAATTAGGCCCCAAAGATTAGGACGCAAACTCTCAAAAGGATCATGAAATTTACTGTACGGGTTTTTGATTGGTATGTTAAAAACATCCAGCATTTTATCAATATTTCTGACATATATAGGTATAAACGGGGAGATGGAGACATTTTCAGTATCTATAACTTTGATTTTCTTGGTTTTACTAAACCATTCAAAAACTCTCTTGAGCCCACTATAATTTTGTCTTCTTATTGCTTCGATGTTTTTTAGCCGTCTCAGATGATAGAGGGCCGTCGCCAATGACAATTTAGATATTTCCATATCTAAATCTACCTCATAAAAGATGCGCCCTTTACAAAACGAAAATTCGTATTGTAAATCTCTTTTTTTGATTCCATGTGAATAATTAGATATTTCCCGTATTTTATTTTTTATAAATAAAGCCGCAATCTGTCCTTCTAAATCTATGCCTGAATTATTTAATCGTATAGATATTATTCCCTTTGTGAGCAGAATCCCTCCCATATAGCCGGGTATATTTTTTTTGTTAAAGCTAAAAATGATACTATCTGCCTGAGAATAACAATTTTTGCTCTTTGTGGATAAGTTCTGAGCTTCGTCAAGTACTATATGAATACCTGGCAGGATAGACCTAATATTCTCGAGTATATCACATTTTCCATTCTGAGCTCCAAATATGGAAGCAATTAACACAATCCCAGCATTTTGTTTAAACGAATTTAATTTTTTAACTAGATCTACCTCATCTATAGAAAAATCTGTATTGGTTCTATATGTTTGAATTTTCCATCCTGATTTATTTAAAGCTATTTCTACAACGTTACAAATATAATCTGGTATAAGTGCTATATTACGATGAGGAGTTTTTTTTAATACTTCCTTTCCAAGAAGATATAGGGCAGCTCTTCCGGAAACTGTAAAGTGAAAATCAAAATCTTCAATATCATTCAATAATTTCTTCACTGTTTCTACAAATGCGTTTTTAAGAGTTTTTTTTGGATATCTAAGAAGATCAGTTACTCCCACTAATTCTCTTAGAGAGAATTTCAAAAGTTCTCTTCCACTGTATGAAACCTTCATAATCTGTTCTGTATTTTCTGAAAAATGTAATATAGTGCGTATCTGAGAGCTATATTCACAGGTGGAATATGTATCGAGTTTGAAGACAACAAATATCTTAAAACTTTCCAATTGAATTTTAACAAACGAAAAACAGAATAAAATGTGTTAATCCAGTATCGAGTGTAAACAGGAGACAAATTTGATGACATAGATAAGTATCGATGCAACAGTAAAAACCCGGTATTCATCTCAAACAACAGATGCTGCATCCAAAATCTTGGATTTAATTCAATCATTTTATATGTCATGGATTTTTTGTCGAAAACAAACTCTAATTCAAACGGGCCAATGTAATCCATGGAATCTAACACTTTTTTGGTAATACCGGTCAAACTATCGATTATATTTTGATTTTCTACCAATTCAACAACATCTCCATTACCGGTGGGATCCGGATGAGACAATACCTTTCTGGTTACAAGGTATTTATGATTACCATTAGGCTCATGCCATCCGACAACAGAAACATTATGCTCGGGAGCTATATCCAGAAGTTCTTGATAGCACCAATCTCTTTTAGAGAATCCTTTATCCTGTAAAAAACTCAAATAATTTTCGAATTCTCTTTTCCCTCGGATTATTTTTACCCTCGGCAATTTTTTACCTTTATCCCATGACTTTCTCATCCTGAAAATAAAAATATCGCCAAACCGATCGAATGGATTCTCGCTGCCCGAGATATAATCCGGTATCAATTTCCCCATGCTTATATCTTTCAAGAATTCATAAAACCGGACTTTATCAGTTGCTATCTCGGGATCATTTCTGCTATACCCCCAAAAGACAATGTTAGGAAAATCTCGAATAAGATTATGTATCACTTCGTGAAATTTTTCATCTGTCACCATAAAATAGAGCCTGCGATACTTTTGCGAAATGCCACTAAAAAAAGGAAAGATATCTTGTAATCGGGATACATCGGCTATTCTCTTTTGAGGCAACAAATCGATCAAGGAAAATTGGCTCCTTCTTTCTTTAATAAAATATACATCTCCTTTCCAACCTATTTTACTCAAGCCACAAAAAATACTGTAAGCATTTATATATGTTCCCCCAATTACAACAGCTTCTTTAGGCATTTATTTTCCAAGCTTCTCAGGCAATAGATGGTTGACGACATATTCTACTCTAAGATTACACAAATGATTTTTGCAGAATTCGCCTTCTTCAAAAATCCACCTGCCTTTTTCATAATCGTAAATATATCTACCAAATTTGCCATTCACTTTAAGGTATTCTGCCGGTTTACTTGCACCAAAAACCGTTTGCATCTCACTGACAAGCAATTTATTGTCTTTGGTTCTAAATATATCAAATGACATACTGGTTATGCCAAATTTATCTGTAATACCCCTAACCATATTTAAAATTTCTTTGGGTGGGTCGAGCCAACTCCATCTACCAGAACCACTGTGGAAATCTCCAACTTTTTCTTTCCTATATCCAACATACGAATATCCCACTCTGGCAATCCTCCACTCTTCAAAATCAGATAAATATTCCTGTATTAGTATACTATGGAATTGAACATCATGTGGATACCACCTACGTGGTTTTAATCCCTTTCTGAATATCTTTTTGACAAGCTTAATGCCTTTCTTTCTCTCTCTAATAACCCACACTCCACTCGCAGAGGCTCCAGTATTCAACTTTATAACAAACGGTAAGGGAGATTTTTTTACAAAATTCAAAGCTTCGTCAAAATTATAAAACACCCATGTTTTAGGATGAGGTATATTATTTGCCTCCAACCAATAGGATAATCTATCTTTAAATTCATAGTACCATAACTCAGAATAGGTGGGATATATTACTTTATTCATAATTTTTTCTAATACGAATGCTCTATCATCAAACATTTTTCTCCATGGGGTAAAAGCCGCTGTTGGCCATATGAGGAAAGCATCACATTTACTATTTTTCACAATATCAACCCAATTGTGAGTAGAAATATCTATAACTTTGTAAGATACACTTAATTCTTCACATGCAGCGATACAATGTTTATGAGAATGAAAGAACTCTTTAATTATACATAGCTTATATTTACTATTTGAAAAATTATGCTCTGTTAAGTGTGCATATGGATTTTTTGTAAAGGCAGTGTATATATCATAATTCAATAAGGAAATTTTTTTTCGTATAATGCTACGAACAGATTTGGGAACTAACGGCTTAATTGTTGCCATTTTGTCTAATTTATTTATCATGGCTAATCTATCCTAAAGTTTATTTTATCGCTAAATGAATAAAATAAATAGCCTACATTCATAATAGTTGCTTGTTGCTGCGACTTGTCGTAGAATGCAAAATGCCAATTGAACTTACCCCCGAAATTCTCAAGTAAAAATTCCACAACGTTATTGATTAAACGACTTCTATATTTAAGTTTTATAAATTCGATATAATTACCCTCATAAAAATTTAAGTACTTTTGAATAAACTTCCTTTTTACCAGAAATAAATCTATGGGTAAGTACCCTTTAAGAAAACAACATACTCTATGCCTAAAAGGAATTCTTTCAAAGGAGAAACCATAATGTGATTTAATCCTGGCTAATTCTGGAGCCAATTTTCTTATTAGTGCAGCTTCAAACTCTCCGTTAACTCCAATAAAAGGGGTAGCCATATAACCTAATCTTACGGTAGGGGCATCGATAAACGGTGTCATATAATAGACTAATTGATTGTGAGCATTGTTATTTACTCCATCCCCATCAGGCATCCTTACTTCGCTGTAGTATCTTCTAATTGTGTAAAAATCTATTTTGTTCTTTAATTCAATACCAAGTCTATTAGATATTTTTCTTATCATCCTTATGTAACTCTCAACAAATTCATCCTTATCTTTAATAAATGAAGGTGTATATGGATAGTATTCATATCTGAGAAACCATTTATATGCATTGGTTCGTATATTAAATGATGGAGGGAAACAATAATAATTTCTAAGAACCTCTCCCCCTAAACCATTAAGAGAGAACTTATCATCCATAAGGGTAGTTTTTTTATAACTACTTGTATATACCTCGCTGAAGGCCCCCATATTGAAAGAGGAACGGCCATCAAAATAATATAAATTATCATCTAAGATATCCTGTATAGTTGATTCATCCATATCCAGAATTTGTTTCGTAGGAATGATTTTAATATCCTCGTTGATTAATCGAGCTATCTCTTTAGCATAATAATAATCTTCGGTATGTACTCCTTCTGTTAAATGGGTTTGCAATCTTAATGGGGAATTTGTCACACTTTTAAAAAGAGCAAGTATTAATCTACTATCAAATCCACTCGAGATACCAAGCTCAGGTTTATAATTCTCAGCAAAATCTACAAAATATTTAAAATAATTTTTCAGATTTTCTGCGACATAATCAACACATTTATCAAAGCCCGATGAACAAAATTTTATATTATCCAACTTTTTAGGACAAACTTTCACTTTAATCCCATCGCTTTCAAAAAGATATATATTTTCAGGGACGAGTTGCATAATTTCATTAAACAATGTATCCGGACCTACAATGAAACCAGTTGTAAGTTTTTCAACAAAAGCTAACTCGTTAATACTTAATTTCCCCTTATGACCACCTATTAAGGCCAAAAAAGAATTAGAAATCAACTTATTAGTAACATCAAAAAATACTCGCTGGACAAACAATGGATCTATGATAAAAGTGAGATATTTCTTGTCATTGTCCCAATACAAAATCACATACTGTCCAATTAACTGCTCACAATTCAATGAAGAAGTGTTTAAATCTTTTAGAAGTTTTCTTAAATTCTCGTCTAAAGAGGAAGATTTTCTATAAATCCATGTGCCATTTGATATTAAACAATCACCCTTTTCGTTGCAGAAAAAATCACTTTCATTTGTTAATTGTTTTGGGAAAAGGTTAACATGCCAGTGTCCAAATTTAAATTTATGCTCATTAAAAAAACCTTTCTTTAGAAAGATTTCTCTTGCGGATTTTAAATCTATATTATTTTTTGATTGATCTTTGTATATTAGGAACGAGCCCATAGAATACCTCCTATGCTACTTTAGCCAATTCATGGTTTGCCTGAGTAGATTTTAACAAATGGACATAAAGTATTATACTTGTTAACAATACCCTTGAGTAAAAACTTTTATACAAAGGAGCACCAAAACCTATTATTAAAATTGATAGTACTAAGGATAAAAATAATTCTGCCTTATATTTTATCTCGCTATTTGATTTATATTGCGGACTTCTTATTAGATATAGCAGTTTCAGAAAAATTATAATGTATATAGCCTCATACAGTATGAACCCAATAACTCCATTATCTGCCAGAATCTCTATAAGGTCCGAATGAGAATATTTACCTTCATAGTGATAAAAAGCAAAGTTATTTAGCCCAACTCCAACTATTGGGCTCTTAAAAAATAATTCCAATCCTAATTTATACATGTAGAATCTTCCTCCTACATGTTCCAAATTATAACCAACATCTCCTTGATATAACCTCAAAAATCTATGGCCCAAAGAGGTTTCACCAAAATTTGGAACAATAAAACGATAAGAAACCCAAAATATAAAACTATACAATAAAAGCATAAACAATTGCTTACTTAAAGATATACTAAAATGTCTCGGGACTATAAAAATAAACCAAACAGCCAACAAAACCATGACAGCAATAAAAGATTTACGGGAACCTGTAGCTGTAAGTAATAGGAAAAACAATAAAACTATTAACAAAATTATAAAATTTTTAAAGAATTTATTGGTTGGCCTGAAGTAACTTAGCATTACACCTATGGCATATACCGTTAAAAATCCCAAACCGTTAGGATTCAAAAAACTGCCTCTATATCTATGATAAGAGTCAAATAAGAATCTCCAATTATTTGTTTCTAATATAATCCACACCAATTGCAAAAATGCTGTTAATACAAAAGCCGCAAATATCCAATCAACATTTCTCGTATCCATTGCTAAAAAATATAAGATCCATACAAAAATAACCAAATATAATGTTGAGTTGATAACCATCCTGAACAACCTTAAGTCTTCAGCCCAAAAGTAGCCTGTGAAAAAAGCCCACAAAAACCAAATAGTGTATAACCAAAGTTCTACAGGAGCGTTTTTGATAAGATAATAAATATTTTTTTTCTTTATTAAAAAAGTAAGAGAAACAATAAAGACCAACGGGATACCAACCATTTTAAATTGACCTGCTTTATGCAAGAAGCTATTACTCATCATAAAAAAAATAGCATAGAGAATATCCAATCTTTTGCCAATTTTAAATTCCTTTGTATAAGTATCCATAATAATTTTCTGAAGCAATATTTAATTAAGGTAATCAAACCATCTTTCTAAACATTCTACTACATAATGTGGTAAAGTTTCGATAAATTCAGGTCCCAAAATTTCTGACAATACTCTTTTCTCTTTGATTCGACCAGGCTTTTCCTCATCATATACACGCTGAATATGTCCTTTTTGCTTTAAAAACAGAATCTTCCTTTTTCTCCACACTTTCTCTATAAAACTTGAAGCTATATATAAATTTTCCAATAATGTATATTTAAACTTTTTTGTTCCCTCTTTAGGTTCTAACTTAAAAGGGAAAAATATTCCCATAATACTCCTTCTTGTTGGAATATAGCAACATTTGCTGTCAAGATTAAACAAAACATTAGAATGAATATTTTCCATCTCCTTATACCAATAGGGAATAGTCCTTGCGAGCTTAACCGATTGATTAGTAAGAAAAGGGAACCAAAGCTTAATGAAAATGGACCCTATATGCAAATTCGCGATCCCAAATCTTTCAAAATATCTAAGATATATTTCATCGATAATTTTATCCATTCTAAGATGCATGTTCACATCTATTTGGGACCTCAAATAGCCAATGACTTCTTTGGTATCAATGCTACTTTTTCTTCTTATAAACATATATTTCAACATAGTGTAAAGTTCTTTCTCTCCAATGCCATTCCTTTTTAATTTGCTACGTGGATAAACATATCTGGTCCAGAAATCTTTATAAATTTCTCCTGGAAAGCCACTTATAAGAATATCATAATTTTCTCCCTTATACAAATTGTTTCTATAAATACTTGAAATAAACCTACAATCTGTTAACCCAGTTACGATGAAATATGCTATTTCCTTAATATCAATGTTTTTTTCAAAATTACTATCTGGTGGTGGAAAATACTTCAAAGTCGGCATACACTTTTCTTTGAACATATAAGAAAATTTCTTATCATAAGGATCTCTATTGCTAACATACAAATCTAATTGGGGAATGGTATTGTACCCAATAAAAGAGGTAATTCTGCTATCACTTCCGCCTGACAAATCGGATAAGAATAAATCAAATTTTTGGGATAAATATAAATAACCTCTTTTCATTATCTCAATTAGTTGAATTGATACATCTTTTACATCTGCACTTGTATCCTCAAAGTCGGAATCGAGCTGATAGGTATATATGTAATATTTTCCGTAATTATTAACTGTAAATACTTCTTCTGCGGCCAGAGCTTTAATCCCATCATAAACAGTGTTATGCGGGGTAGTTCTACCACTAACAATCCAAAATTTTATCTCATCAAGGTTAGGAGAAGCTTTTAAAATTTTGGCAATTTCATAAGATATGGAGGATAAAAATATTTTTCCGTTTTTATAACTATAGTATAAAGGGTACAAGCCTGATAAATCGCTTATAATTTTTATTTCCACCGGGGTTACAAAAATCAATGTAAACATCCCATCAATGTCAAGTGCCTTTCTGGGGTTATAATAGATCTCGAAAAGAGTGCTCTTCCCTGTAAAGCCATATATATCCCCTAACATATATAAATTAATCTTATCATGATTGAGATAACCAACCTTATTAGAATAATAAATTATGTATTGGTTCCATGTTTCACTATTCATTTTTATCCTGTCTGCAAACAAAGGCTTAATATCTTTGGGTAATATGCTAAAATATGTAAAAAACTTCATGATAAAATCTCATATAATTCACACATTCTCTGGGCATGTCTCTTCCAGGTGAATTTCTCTGATATTATTTTTTGGGAATTTTCTGAAAAAAACTTCCCTCTTCTTCCACTTAAAAGAAACTTCAATGAATCAACAAGAGCTTTCACATTTTTAGGTTCAATCAAAAAGCCATTAACTCCATCTTTAACAACTTCCGGAATACCCCCAACTTTCGAGGCAATAATCGGCAATCCAACAGCCATTGCTTCCAATACAACATTAGGTAACCCCTCATAGTAAGTAGGAAAAACAAAGATGTCTGCGGCACTCATCCATCCGGGTATTTCATCGTGCTTTTTAGAACCAACCATAAAAACCACATTCTCCAACCCATATTTTTTTATCTTGCTTTTTAAACTCAAAAAATCCTCGCCATCTCCAACAAATATCAAGCGTATATCATTTGTATGATTATATAAAATTTTAAATGCTTCCAAGGTTTCAAAAACACCTTTGTTAGAACTTATATTGCTTACATGTAAAAGAACTGTATGTCTGTCCGATATTCTTAACTTCTCCCTTATTTTTTTCCTATCTGATATGGAAAATTTAAATTTTTTAATGTCCACTCCATTATACACAACTTCAATATCTCTTTTAGGTTGTGCAATACCTAAAGTTGCTCTTTTCAACGCCTCACTGACAGTTACAATCAAATCAGCATTTTGTATAGAGTACCTTACCTCATTGTAAACCATTCTGTTATACATTGGATATCTATTGATATCACTTCCCCTGAAAGAACATATAACCGGTTTACCAAATCTTTTACCAATCTTAATAGCAGCCCAACAATCCGGAACAGCAGTGTGGGCATGCAAAATATCCGGTAGAAATTCTGAATTATGGATAAACTTGTTTAGACTATACCCAAGGGAGAATGCCATTGTGTGTGTCTCAATCCCTAAAGTCCAATATTCCTTTTTAATGATTTTAGTTGGAGGGAGGAAATATCTCAAATAATGGGTTTTTATTTCGTCTATTTCTATCCCATCATGTTCTAATAAATATTTATTCCACCGGGGAAAAAATTTAACCAGCCACCGAGGAACAAACGGCCTTGGAGCAACAACGCTGATGTTATATTTACAAAAATCCTTAATACTCTTAACATGTTGAAATATAAATATTCCCCATGTAGGATTTTTTTCATCGGGAAACATGTGGGATATTTCAAGTATGTTCATCGTTGTTTCAATATATTTTTCAGATGTCCATCCAGGGATTTAATTAACTTAGGCCATGAATATTCATTCCTTCCCTCAAAAGTAAAGTTAATACCACTATTACAACATACATCTTCTATGAAATTAGCTATTTTCTTAATCTCTTCCCCCGTGAACGCCGTCCCGGCATTTGATACCTCTAACACTTTCCTTGCATCACTCCCAGGAGGAGCAATAAGCAAAATAGGGACCTTTAACCCCAAAAGTTCAAAAATCTTACCGGTTACAATTCCTCGGTCTGCAAGTGATGCCGTTGGATAAACAGATGTAATTACAACTCCTAAACAGGAGTTCAATAACGCATTATATAACTCTTTTTTGTTAACTACACCTTTAACTTCCACCAAGTTCCTCACACCTTCTCTATCTGCTTCATTTAAAACATGAGAAGCGTTATTTCCAAAATAATAAAATTTAATGTTATTACAACTACTTCTACCCTTCAGGATATTCAGAGCACGAATGATAGGTGTTATTGACCTCTTCGGGAGGTGAAAGGAACCCGCATATATTATGTGCCTGTCGCGACTACTACGGGAATTAGGCAGATTGTCAAAATCATCGGGATCAAATCCGTTAAAAAGTACCTTGAGTTTTTCAGAAATAAATGGGTATTCTTGCATCATTAAATTTTTACAACTTTCCGATACTGTCAGCACTAAAGAAGCATTTTTTATAACTAATTTTTCAACGGCCCTATCAAATTTCAAATATTTTGAAGAAATCCTATGTGGATTAAACACCCAAAGATCCCTATAATCGACTACATAAGGTATATTTTCCCTGCGTGCAAAAAAATATACTACAAGAAAGGATAAAAACGGAGGGCCACTCACAAGTATTACATTATATTTCTTTTTTTTTATCTCCTTATGTAATGTATATGATAAATTTAAGTACCACCCTATATAAATGTCATTGTATATGAACCTCCTATACATACCGGAGATCAATCTTTTTATCGTTGTATTTTCTATAGAGCTCCTCAAACTCGGAGTCAAAAACTTTAAAAAATGGTCCGTATAAATTAGATTAAAATCTCTTATCTCTCTAAAATTCCCAAGATCATATCTTGATAAATTAGGATTAGGTGTAATAACCGTAACATCCCATCCCAGCTGTCCAAGATATTTCGCAATGTTTTTCAATCTGTTGCCAGCAACAAAACTAAAAGGTGGGAAATGTCTTGTAACAACTAAAATTCTCGGAGATCTCATCACCAGCCTATCCAATATTTAACCATTTGATTTTGCTTATATAAGGTAATTCCATTAACCATCCCACTCTGTAATAAATCCATAAAAGGGAAATACCAAATACAACCGAAACAATAACAAATCTGACAATAAGCGCTTGTTTAGTTATAAAGTAAAAGACTATAAAAGCCAGCGCAAATACTGCAAGAGAGGCAAGAAATACCATCGCCATTTTTTTCCATGGAAATAAAATTCTACTTGAAACATTTAAAGATTTACTTACCCAATATACATAGTAAGGAATAGCTATAAGATAAGTCGTCAAAATTGTAACAATTGCTGCCCACAAAGCACCATATTGTTTTACCAATAACCATGAAAAAAACGCGTTGATAGGTAAAGTCAGAAGAGGTTGTCCCAATATAGGCCAGGTTTTTCCGACGGATCTCAGAATCGCCCCGAATGTCAGCGTTCTTGCAGGAAGTAATAACAGGTAAACCCTAAACACTGAAGCACTGTCAGCATATTTATATCCATAAAGGATTATCATTATATCCTTTGCCTCGAGCATAAAAAAAAACATCAATGGAATTAATATAAGTCCGCTTTTGAACATGGCTCTATGTATAAGCTCTACCATTTGCTTAACTCTATTCTCTTTGTATAGCCTTGCATAATCAACTAAAAGAACAGAAGTAACTGAACCAGTTACAATAGATATAAAAGGGATATCCATTGCGCCGTTAATATAAGTGGCAAAAATTGAAGGTGAAGTTAATGTAGAAACAACTAATTTATCAATATCCTTACTAAATCTACCCACTATCCTCGATAATCCTACGGGGAAACTGTAAAAAAGCTGATTTTTCATACCGTGAGCAGTTATTGATAAACTTCCCTCCTTACAAACGCTGTACATAACCATAATCGCAGCAGATGAGACCATTACACCAGCCAAAACACGAGAAGCTACAGCAGAAAAAACATTTTTTTTCAGCAAAACAATAAAAATAACAAACATAAGAATAAAAATCCTACTAATTAAATTGAATATAGCAACCACTTCTGCCCTATCACAAGAAAGAACAGCTGCACTAAACGCACTCGCAGGAAACATAAATATTCCGTATACAGAAAGCGTCTTCAAGGTACTTTTCAAAGCTGGATTGTGAAATTTATCAGAAAAAATATCTGCCCCTATGGAAAAAGTGAAAAATGCAAACAACAATCCTCCCACAAACAGCATAAACAAATTTTCCGTCAAAACCTTTCTCTTGTTGTCTTCAACTGGTAAAAAATAGAATAATGCAGTTGGTAACGCCATTGACAAAAATGGGAAAAGTAAGTTATAAACGAAGAAGGTTTGCCTATAAGTGGAGTAATCTTCTTTGTTAAAAACTCTCGCCAGAAACATTGCAAAGAAAAGCGTAACCAACGTAGTCAAAATATTACCCGATGAAAGAACGACAACTTTTGAAGTTCTGGATTTTAGCATTTTAAATTTCTAATTCACTCAGAAAATCGCGATTTGACTTTGCCCATAGTATTGAATTTTTCAATCCTTCCGAAATTGATTTTTGGGGCTCCCAGTGAAGAAGTTTCTTCGCTTTCTCAATATCTGCCCAGCTGGACTTAAGATCAACCTTTAGAAAATTACCATAAATCACCTTAGGCCTTTTTCCCAGTTCTTTGCCAATTATTTCAAGAATGCGATTTAAGCTTGTAGGATTCCTCCCGCCCCCAAGATTGATGATTTCGTAGCCAAGAGGTTTCAAAGCCTTAATGGTTCCCTCTGCTATATCATCCACATAAGTGAAATCACGGCTTTGTGTGCCATCACCATAAATCTGGACGGGCTTATCTTCCATTGTCCACTTGATAAATCTAAAGATACTCATATCCGGCCGTCCTGCGGGGCCGTAAACGGTGAAATAGCGAAGCACTGTAACATCAATTCCGTACAAATAGTGGTATGTGTAGCATAAAACTTCAGCTGCTTTTTTGGAGGCCGCATACGGTGATATAGGCCGGTTAACTGGCAAATCCTCTTTGAACGGCATCGGCTGGCCAGCATAAAGGGATGATGTGGAGGCAAGCACAAATTTAGGCACATCAAAATCTTTTACAAGTTCAAGCAAATTCAATGTTCCCATTACATTGGTGGTATAGTAAATGTATGGATTTTCGATGGAGTATCTAACACCGGCACGGGCAGCTAAGTTGATAATTGCACTAAATTTATTGGACTCGAAAAGTTCTTTTAGAGCATCTCTGTCTTCAATGTCAATTTTATAAAATTTAAAATTCTTGTGAGGCAACAGCTGATTCAAACGCCATTCCTTAAGCCTGACATCGTAGTAGTCATTCATGTTGTCAACACCAACAACTTCAAAACCCTTCTCAAGCAGTTTTTCTGAGGTTTTCCATCCTATAAATCCTGCCGCTCCAGTAACAAGTATTTTTTTCACGATGTTACTCCTCTGGTTTGTCAATTTTTAAAAAATTTATTATAAGCGAAACAAATTCACGGAAGTCATTCAAATTATTCAGGTTGTCATAAACCTTCCTCATGTCTATATATAAATACTCGTGAACAATAATGTTCCTGAATGACACCACCTTTGAAAACCTCTCACCATACTCCTCCGGGATGACCCCATGTGTAACCAGAACTCTTATTGCATCCTGATAGCTGTCAGGACTTCTCCATCCTCGCTCAGCAATTATACGGTTTGCTATATCAATCATAGTTTCTATTGCTATTTGGAACTCTCTCAATATTGCATCCTGTATTTCCCAATCTTTCAGGAATTCTTCAAAAGGGATATCCTGTTTACTTTTCAGACGGCTGA
>WFZT01000201.1 GCA_015489415.1 Caldifarciminota bacterium
GAAGAAAGATTCCTTACTCTTGAGCTCAAGCTTATTGCTGATGTTGGCCTTGTGGGATTCCCAAATGCCGGTAAAACCACGCTTCTTAAAGCCCTTTCAGGCTCTTCTGGAAAGATTGCTCCATATCCATTCACCACACTCACCCCAAATCTGGGAATGGTGAAAGACGACTTTATATTTGCGGTGGTTGATATACCTGGAATAATTGAGGGAGCACATGAAGGAAGAGGCCTCGGACTCCAGTTTTTAAGACATATCGAGAGAACCAGATTACTTCTCTTCGTAATAGATGCAACATCAGATGACCCCCTCAAGGACTATCTTTCACTCATTGAGGAGATAAAATCATATAATCCAGAAATACTCAAAAAGCCGAAGCTCGTCGCTATAAACAAGATTGACCTATTAGAAGGTCGTAATTTAGACTTTAAAATTGATGACGTTGATGTTTACAAAGTCTCGGCCCTCAAAGGTATCGGCATAGAGGAGCTCAAGGGAGGAATAAAGAAATGGCTAAGCGAACAACTTCAGGAAAACCCCAGGGACAGTCAGTAGATTCCCTTTTAAAGTCCAAAAATATACTCGAGCGGCTTTACGCTGTTGAGTTGATCAAGGAAAAAAGAGACAAAGAGAAGCTGTTTGAACTTCTTTACTCTGAAAGCTGGCACGTGAGAGAGAAGGCTGCAGAAGCTCTCTGCTCGTGGGGGAGTGAAATAGAAGAGAGAATTATTCCCCTTCTTGAAGAAAAATTCTGGTATGTTCGGGCAGTAGCCGCCTATATCCTCGGCAATGTTGGAACAGAAAAGTCGGTTGAGCCGTTGAAGAAACATTTATCTGAGAGGAATGAACCTGTAAGAATTGAGTCGGCAAAAGCCCTTGCAAAAATCAAATTGAGGAAACCTGAGATCAGCGAGCATCTGACCCAGGAAGACATAAAATTAATTGAGGAAAACCTTAAAATTGCACGAGACACGGAGCTCCTTGAAAAAATTAAAACAGGAGAGTGACCATGTGTGATATTGTTAAAAAGCTCCCGGAAATTGACCTGATAAAGGATGGGGAGCTCAGGAAGAAAGTTATTGAAACATGGGAAGATGCAATAAAAATAGGTGGATGGAATTGTGATGAGCTCGACAAAATCCCATTCACCTTACTCATTCCAGATACAGACATTTCTATAATTGACCACACTCGCGCTGTTACAAAGACAGCCCTCGCAATGGCAAAAGAGATAAAGAACTCCTACGGTGATAAAATTGACATTAATTTTGATTACCTTGTCGCAGGTGCCATTTTGCATGATGTGGGAAAACTACTTGAATATGGAAAAAACGATGGTAAAGTTGGCAAGAGCTACCAGGGAAAATACCTGCGTCACCCTGTCTCAGGAACCGCTCTCGCATTTAATCATGAGCTACCCGTTGAAATTCTCAATATGATTGCTGCACATTCCAAAGAAGGCGATTTTGTGAAAAGGAGACCGGAAACCATAATCATTTATCACGCAGATTTTGCAAACTTTGAACCTTTTAGAGAGTAAGCCATGGCAGGAAAAACATTTGCACAGAAAATTCTTGGGAAAAAAGCCGGTAAAGATGTGGTCCCGGGTGAGATAGTTACAATTTCACCCGATTTCATCATGTCTCACGACAATACTGCTGCTATCTACCTCAACTTCAAAAAACTCGGTGTGGACCGGGTGAAGAATCCGGATAAGCTGGTGATTGTTCTTGACCACGTGGTGCCACCATCCACAGAGCAGTATGCGAAAAACCACCAGACCATTAGAAATTTTATAAAAGAGCAGGGAATCAAGCACTTTTACGATATAAACACCCGTGGCGGTATTTGTCATCAGGTCCTTTCTGAAAAAGGTTATGCCCTTCCCGGCACAGTCATTGTTGGGGCAGATTCCCACACGACTACCTATGGGGCATTTGGTGCTTTCTCTGCAGGGATTGGTAGAAGTGAGGTCGCGGTACTCTGGGCAACTGACGAAATCTGGATGATGGTGCCGGAGACCATAAAAATCGAGATACTTGGAGAAATTCCGTTTGGAGTTTTTGCAAAAGACATCATGCTCTACATCATTGGCCAGCTCGGTGCAGACTATGCCACCTACAAAGCAGTTGAATTCGCGGGACCGGTTATCAGAGAACTTTCCATCGCTTCCAGAATGGTTTTCTCCAACATGGCAGTGGAAATGGGGGCAAAAGCCGGATACATTGAGCCCGATGAGAAGACCCTTGAGTACGTTAAGCCTCGTGCCAAAAAGGAATTTGAAGTCATAAAATCCGACCCCGATGCAGATTTCGAAGAGGTTCTCTATTTTAGTATATCTGACATTGAGCCACAGGTCGCTTTTCCACATACGGTTGACAACGTGTATCCTGTATCCGATGCATCGGATGTAAAAGTTGATCAGGTTTTCATCGGTACCTGCACAAATGGAAGGCTTGAAGACCTTGAAATTGTGAGGAAGATTGTTAAGGGTAAGAAAATCAAAGACGGTGTCAGAGGTCTGGTATTCCCCGCTTCGTGGGAAGTTTATTTTGAGGCCATGAAGAAAAACATCCTCTACGACATCGCTGAAGCTGGATTCCTTGTAATGAATCCCGGATGTGGCCCCTGCCTCGGTGCCCATGAGGGCGTTATGGCTCCTGGTGAGGTCACAGTTTCAACTGCAAACAGAAACTTCAAGGGAAGAATGGGCTCGCGGGATGCCTTTATCTACCTTGCAAGTCCCGCTACAGCCGCTGCCTCGGCACTGGAAGGTCGAATTGCTGACCCGAGAAAGTATTTAGAATGAACATATTTGATGTTGCAGGTCCTATCACGCTTGGCCCATCGAGCTCCCATACGGCAGGAATAATTCGGATTGGCAGAATTTATCGGAAATTAATAAAAGGGAAAATCCAGGAGCTGGACATAACTTTTTACGGCTCACTGGCAGAGACCTTTTACGGGCACCGCTCTCACCTTGCTATAATCGGTGGGATTCTCGGATTTAGGGAATCGGACGAAAGGGTACGAGAATCCTTTAAATACGCAGAAAAAGAGGGGATCGAGTTTAAGTTTCATGTGGACAGGGAATTTTACCCACCTCATCCAGTTTCTTTGAGGATTGATGGCAGAAGTGACGAAGAGGAACTTTCAGTGATTGGAGTCTCACCGGGTGGGGGAGTAGCAGAGATTCATGAAATATGGGGATTTCCGGCACTGATAAGGAGTGGGACCAACACGGTCCTCGTACTGCACAGGGATACTCCTGGACTCCTGAGTAAAATTGCAGGAAGAGTGTTTGCATTTGGGATTAATATCGGGACTGCCCATCTGACGAGGTTGAGGAAGGGTGGTGAGGCCATTCTCGTGCTCGAGCTGGATGATCCCATTGATGAAAGACTTGTTAAAATTATCGAAAAGATTGATGGTGTTTTAAAGGTAAGGACGGTGGAAGATGAATAGTATATCTGAGATCGTCAGAATTGCGGAAAAGGAAGGTAAAAGTTTCTTCGAGGTCGCAATTGAGCAGAATATGGAGCTTACAGGTAGAAGCAGAGAGGAGGTAATTGAGTTTTTCACCAGGATCTGGCACGCAATGGAGGAGTCTCTTGAAAATGCCCTGTCCCCTGAGTTTAAAAGTGAAGCAAGGCTTGTACATGGAGATGGGAAGAAATTTTTGAAATTTGAAGGGAGCGTGCTTTCACCTGTGGTTCAGAAGGCTGTGGGATATGCCATGGCGGTTGGAGAGGCCAATGCCTCCATGTGCAGAATAGTTGCCTTTCCCACGGGCGGGGCCTCAGGTGCTATTCCCGGTGTGATGAAGGCATTCAAAGAGGAGTTTGGGGTTGGTGATGAAGAGATAATCGAGGGTTTGATAGTTGCTGCCACGGTGGGAGCAGTGATAGGAAATAGAGCTACTTTATCAGGAGCTGAGGGAGGATGTCAGGCGGAGTGTGGGGCGGCGGCCGCCATGGCGGCCGCCGCCCTCGTTCATCTCAAAAACGGTTCCCCCTCAATGATCGACTCTGCCGTGGCTATCGCTCTTAAAAACGTGATGGGGCTTATCTGTGACCCGGTTGCAGGACTCGTCGAAGTTCCATGTATAAAGCGAAACGCGATGGCAGCGAGTCTTGCCTTTCTCGCAGCAGACCTTGCACTGGCCGGTATAAAAAGTGTTATACCTGCAGATGAGGTGATAGATGCGATGGGTAAGGTTGGACGCAGACTCCCAATGGAGTTTCGCGAAACTGCCCTTGGAGGTGTTGCGGGTACCCCAACTGGTAGGAAAATCGCCGAATCCATTGCCCTCGAACGCAAAAAATTCCTGAAAAAATCAGGGGATTAGCTTCCCTTATGGGGAGTTAAAATCTGCAATTTGATAAGTGTATCCTTTCCTGAACTTGCAAAGCAACAAATATAAAAAAACTTCCCTCCCACACAAGCGTAGCTTGTGAGGGAGGGATAAAGGGAGGGGGCATTCCGCATAACAACCACCATCTTTGGCCCGTAGATTGTCATACTCCAGAGTATAATACTCTGAAGTATAAAATTCTTGAGGGGGGACACTGATTTTTAAAAATTACCGAAAATTTAAAATCTCCAGGGAATACACGACTAATCCTTGCTTCTGGCAGGGGTTTCAAGTTTAGATTACCCGAAGATGTTGTCGGTATAATTGGTGATGAAGTGCGGACTACATGATCACAGGTGTAAAATTGCCTGTAGCTTGGCTCCTCATTTTCTTTTACGAAAGTAACAGAGCAGGGAGCATATAGACATCTATGCCATTGATTTTATCCCGAGCCGAGACCGATTTCGTTGCAGCAACTCCATTCCACAATAGTTCAACTTTTGTGGAATGGAAGGTAAGAAAAGTACGAAACGGTGGTCTCATGATGATAAAATTTCTTCCTGATTGGATGAAGTCCCTAAATTTTTGAGGCTAAAATGGAATGGCCCAGCGGATTTTCAGGGCATAAAATTCTTCGTCACTTTCAAGAGATGAGCCGTATTTTGCAAGATGCCTGTTGGCTACAACATAAATTCTTGATTTAGGCCGGAATTTATACACAAGCCGAAGTCCCAGACGAGCCTCCTCAACCTCCCAGACATCGGTCTTGATTCCCACTATCTCCGATGAAAGGGTTAGGGATACGTCTCTCGTTATGCTCCATCTCGCCCATGGTCTTATAGTGGTATAAATATCATGTACCGAATTAGTTGTGTCGAATTCGACCCAGTAACGCAGTCTCAAACCGCTTGAAATTGTTGCAGATATAGGAATCTCAGACCACACTCCACCAATAAGTTGCCACGAGAAGATTCCCAGATTATAGTTCCAGCCTTTGTTTAAATTATTCCAGGTCCCATATCGGTATTTTCCACCAGATTTACCTAATTCCAGATGGGCTGAATAGGTTGTTCTGTTTTCACCGTAATCATAGGAATTTCCAATGCCACCATATGCTCCCCCATAATACCCGCTTCTCAGTTCAAAATTTGTGTAAATACTCATAAATTTCTCAAAAACAGGTTCCCCTGAAGTTTTGTTGAAAAGAAATATCAGGCCATTTGTGCAGGAAAGTATTTCTCCCTCCGAGAAGTATTTTTTTCTCCCCAGAAATCCGCTGGTTCTGTAACCCGGATCAGTGTTCATGTATCCGGTTGAGCTGAGGTCGAGGTTCTCATCAACATACTGGAAGTTCATAACTGCCACGAGGTTCCGTGTAATATATGCTTCGCTCAATATCCCTCCAAAGCCAGACTTACCTTCTGCAGGCGATGAACCCACAATTTGATATGCCGAAGTCAGCGGGCCATTCACAAACTTGCCGTCGATGTCATAGTTTGTGCTAATCTGTTTTTTACCCCATGGATCAGACCACTTCGAGGCAATGAGAACACCCATCGGAGACTCGGAAAATAGGTTTGCTTTAAATCTTACAACGTTCCACAGCACCGGAGGCTCCCGGTAAGTGACTGTATCGATTAAGTAGTCTTTTCCCCCCGTGTAAACCGAGAGCATGCCAAACTGATAGCCCGATGCCTTGAAAGTGAATTTGCTTCCGAAATTTATGGGAACATCGGTCCCGTCGGGCAGCTTCCGGCCTATTCTTCGGGAGTAAAAGACGTTGAAAGAGCCAATCATCCCCGAGCCAAAGTTTAACCTCGTTGTTTTAAATACCTCATTTGCTTCGATAAAGAATGGACGTCTCTCTTCTAAATATCGCTCGTACTTGGAAAGATTCAGGGCAAAGGGGTCAGCCTCAATCTGGGCAAAATCCGGCTTGAAGGTTAAATTTAGCTGTGCATCAGAAGTGATGTTCCAGGTATAATCGAGGCCATAGAGTAAAGAATTCTGGGGGCTGACATTTCCGTATTTTTCTCTTTTCAGGATGCCGACAGGGTAAAATTCCATTCCGTAGCCGTAACTTTTTGGATGGATGTTTTTGAGCAGGCCGTACTGGGAAACCTCATCCTCTTTTTCCCTCGGTGGCAATGACCAGTAATCGTTTTCGAGAAATTTTGGAATGTATCTTCTGACCTGTAAGCCCCACGTGGTTTTGTCCCTTGCGTATCTAATGCTTCTGAAAGGAATTTTGATCTCGACGACGTATTTATGCGGATAAACCTTAGTCTTTGCAAACCAGTATCCTTCCCATGACATGTTCCATCTATTGCCGTTGTCCGAAATGATTCCATCGTACTGTGTGCCGCCGGCCGTCACTGAGAAAAAGTATGCTTCTTGACGTGAGAGGAAGGTATCAAGATAAATTGTAATTCTGTCCTCGCTTTCCGATGCCTTTACTGCAGGATGGTCTTTGCCCGTGTAAGCGATAGCGAGGACGTATAGGTTTTTATCATCCTGAAGAAATTTGACTACGGTTCTGTATCTCGGTGGCTTTCCCCAGTCAGGTTCGAATTGATGGAACTCAAATATCGAATCAGCGATTCTCCAAACACCATCAACAACACCATCGAGTGCTGGCGGCTTTGAGGTTCTTACGACATTTACCGAAGGTATCTGCAGTATGAAGAACACTAATAACCACATCAGAACTATTTTGTAACCCAAAAGATCAGGAATGACAAGTATGCTATAGCTCGGTCAAGAACTCACATTGATTCCCTCTCATGGAGTAAATAATAGAGGATCTTCCACTTGATACTCAATGATAATTCAACAACACTAAACGGTGATAAACTTTACATTCCCTTTCAATTACAAATCCTAAAATCTCATTCGTTTCACTTAACGCCCGGCGGGCATCTGAAGTCGCCGAAGGCGATTTGGGTGAGGACTGAAAGCTCGAACCAGATACCCGCTTGTTATCTACCATAATAAGGATATCCATGTTTTGTAATCCTGTTTTCTAACCGTTCTTTATTTTTTTGGAAAAATTTTTCCCTTATATCTATAGATATGGTTTTCAACTCCTCATAATAAAAATTAGTGAGTCCTAATCTCTTACATGCGAAAATGTGTCTTTCTGGTAGTACCATTCTTTTTAAATTAGAAGGCAACAACTTAAACAAGTGCGATCCAACCATATAATCCAACACTTTTACATTTATATTGTGGAGAGGAGTATTATTAATAAAATCGATTGTTTCTGCGATTGTTTGTTTTGTCTCCATGGGAGCGCCAATTATAAAATTTCCAATAGTGTATATTCCTACTTCATCACAATACATTAATAAATTTTCTAATTTTTTGAGATTTATTATTTTATTATAAAATCTTTGTATATCTTTATTTGCCGATTCAATACCGAAACTTATTACAGAAACCCCTGCTTCCTTAGATAGGTCTAAGAATTCTTTGTCGATTTTTACCCATGAACTTATAGCTATTTTAGGTCTGTTTCCTAACTTAGATTTTAATTGAATAATTAATTTTAAAATTTCTTTTGCCTCTTTTAAATTGGAACTAAAATTATCATCTGCAATCCATATATTTTTATAATTATGTTTCAACAAAAATTCAAAATCATTTACAATAAATTTTCTTGTTAAAGTAAAAAAATGAGGCACATAGCCTTTACGCTGACAGAAAATACAATTTCCATTACACCCAAAACTAGTTTTTGTAATTGCAGATTTTGCAAGATTAGGTTTATGAAAAATATTTTTCCCAAATTCTGTACCGTCTGGAAGCAATGCTCTTTCTGGCAAAAGATTATTTATTTCAGTTGTAAATTCTAACTGTAGTATGTTAATTAGATCTTCTATAACGTGAAAACAGTCTTTTTTTAGTGTGTAATTGGCTCCTTGTACATTTCTGGGAACTATGACGAGATCGTTACCACAAACAAGAATAATCTTCTCACCGTTAAATTTTCTCCTTATAGATTTTATTAATTTCTCTCCCTCTATGTAATTAATCGATCTCCTTAAAGAGAATGTATCAAACTCAAATACTATGAGGTGTGAATCATTCACTTTTTTTAAAACTTCAGCCTCGGTATAACTATTAAGACCAAAGTCTAAATATTCAACATTGTAACCTGCTTTAATTAACAAAGCTCCAATTCTTAATAGCCCTAAGGAATAGCCGAATCTAAACCTTTTTATTTCTTGAGGCTTAGGATAAATCAATAATGCTTTTTTGATTTTATTGATACGAAAGTCACTCCTCATGCTCAGCTTGATTAGAAAGATAAGAATTTATGGCAAGTACCGCCCAAGATGCTCCTTCCTCAATTTCATGATAAGGCCAAATGCCTGTAGCGATTTGATTATCCAGTATCCATTTAATGCCATTTTCCAATGTTTCTCGAGGTACGAGTTCGCCCCAAAGTGATAGTCCATATATAGCTAAGGAAGTGTATAAAACATTAGAAGGAACAGGATGCTCTTTCCATGGTCCATAACTTCCGTCCTCACGTTGTTGGTTAATTAGCCAACTGACGGTTTTATCAACAAGAGAGTCATAATATTCCACAGACTTTGATGCTATTAAGAAGTAAGCAGCTTTGTAGGTTAATGAGCCAAATTCTCGTTCCCACAATTTTTTAAAAATGTTTACATCATTATTAGTAATAATTTCTGGGAATAAATGAAATATTATTCCACTTACAGGAATTCTATTCCTGTCCTTAACATATCTACCCCATAAGCCTTCAGAACTTCTATTTCTTTCTAAGAAAGTAAGACCTCTTTCGACTGTTTTATTTTTACGGAGTATTTTCAAAAAATACAGATTCCATATCGAGTCCACGATGGCTATCCAACCGCCGTCAGAGTTTTGATGCATCAATACTTTCTCTTCAATAAGTTTAACAGGAAAGCTATTGATGGAAACTCCTGCTTTAGTTAAGAGGCTGACTACTTTTGTAATTCTATGCAGATCTAAATCTTTAACTATCATTTCCTTTACCATAAAACATAATGAGCTTACCGCTTTGAAGTTTCTAACAATTATCTCTACCGTTCGGTTATTCATAATAGTCCTCCGCAAAGCGCCAGTCACGATAGAAAGGGAATACTTTCCTTATATTTTTTAAATCGAAAATCCACATAAATAGACGCTCCATACCAAGTCCAAATCCACTCAACATTATATTGTCATATGGGGAAAGTTTTAAATACCATTTCAGATTGGGATACATTCCTGAAATTTGAAATTTACTTTTTAGCAAAGTTAAAAATGTTATTTTCGAATTGCCTTCCGCAACCTCTCCCACACCGGGTAATAGTAGGTTGAAATTTTGAGCTTCCTCATTGTTTTCAAGCCTGCTCATCCAACTGGCTATTTTAGGAGGAAATCCTATAACAAAAGTTGGACCCTCTCTTGCTATTCTCTTCTCATATTTACCTAATCCCTTGTTATTAAGTTTATATTTTTGGTTCACAGTTTTGTATGGCAGTCTTAAGAATTTTCTATTTTTCCAGTTCATCACTTTTGCGTTTATGTATTCTTTATATGCGGACTTTTCTAAAGAATCTAAGATATACACAATTAATTCCTCTAATAAATCCATAACTTCCAAAAGATCCTCATTTAACATAGCAACCTCTAACATGTTAAACTCAGACAAATGCCTACTTGTTTTAGATGGTTCTGCACGGAAACATCTGGTAAGTGTAAAAACTTTTATAAAATTGAAAGCCATTATGTTTAAATAAAGAGCATTACTTGTAGTCAACCTGGCAGGTTTTTCAAAAAAGTTTTTTACATAGAAAGCCTCTTGTTTTATCTCTCCTGGATGTATAAAAGGAAGATCTACATATAAGAACCCCTTAGCTTCAAAAAAATCTAAAATTTTTTTCTTAACAAAATTTTGAATAATATGTAAATATAATTCAGTTTCAGATGTGATAAAAAATTTTGAACTATTCCCTTTTTTTAGTAATGGAATATTTATAACAAAATTATCCGTATCCTTTTTTACGTACTCAATAATGGCAAAATCACCTTTGTTTATTTTCTTGATACTATCAAACTCAGATCTATAATAATCCTTTCTTATTACAAATTCTATAGTGTTAGATCCATTCAATAGTTTTAAGAAAATAATTCCTCCTAAGTTCCTTACATTTATTATTCTCCCAAAAGTCGAAATTATTTTTCCTGCCATCTCCATAATCTTACCATATTTTTATCAGAGGTTTTGGAAACCTTAAAGCCGAATTTACTTAATAAACTTTCCATAGCCTTGTTATCAGTGAAAACTTTTGTTTCTACGTAAGATGCTTTTAATAGAAGTAAATTAAGCAATCTCTTGGATAATCCTTGTCCCCTAAATTCTGGGAAAATAAGTAACTCCTCTAAAAAAACCCCTCTTCTCTCCCTATCACTAAAACGTAAAAACCCCATTATCTTTTGATGATTAAAGTCTTCTATTACCCACATATTAAAATTTTCGTTTCTTATCCACGATTTTATTAAACTATACTTCTGTTTTAATGCTAATCTCTTTTTATCTAAATCTGGAAGTTTGTTTAATCTATAGGAAAGTTCAGCGACGTCTTCTTTTAGTATTCTTCTTATCCATATTCCATTTGGGTAAAATAAATTTTTGTAATTATTACAAAATATTTTTTCAAGATCATTCTCGGTTAGATCTGCCATTTTCATCCAATTTATCTCTTCCTTAATTGTATTTTCATGACTGTCCCTAAAATACGGATAATCAGTTCCCCAAATAATTTTATCTAATCCTACTTTTTCCGATAGAATTTTAATTGCAGAAGGGTCTCTAATTGTTGACGTATCGAAGAATATATTATCTATTCCAATGTTACTTATTAAAATAGCATCCAAAAATTCCTTAATCCCTTCTGAACAATATGGCCAAATTCTTCCGCTGTGAGCAATAA
>WFZT01000202.1 GCA_015489415.1 Caldifarciminota bacterium
CTTCCTCGTCCTGAGCAAGGTTAAAATAGCTCGTTTTAACATTTCTTTTGAGTTCCGGTACGGATTTATTCACCTTTACCTGCAGTGATGAGGAGAAGATCAAGCCCTGTCGGACCTTTCGGATTTTTTTGACAAGCTCCTTCTTTCGGCGATTAACAAGGTTCTTTCGCATGTTTTCGAGTTTTTGTGCCACATCTTCCATCTTCTTGGCAGTTTTCTCCATTTTCTTTAAAGTCCCTTCTTTGTCCCCCTTTTCAATAGAACTTGCGGATTGTGTGGACATTTGTTCCAGTGATTTAAAGTCTACATTTGCAAGGTTCTCAAGCGACTTCTGGAGTTTTTTATCGCTCACATTTTTAGAAAATTCTGATATTTCCTGCTTGAGATTTTCGATTTTTTTCGTAATTTCCTTTTGCTTCGATAGAATTGCGCTGGATGTATCGCCTGCCTCGATCCTGCTTTTTAAAATCTCCTCTTCGTTTTCAAGTTCTCGCATCCTTTCCGCGAATTCTTTTAATTTTTGCTCCTCGGCAAATTTCTTGAGGATATTCTCCATTCGCTCAAGGTTACGTTTCAAAACTTCCTGATTGAGCTTTAGATTTTCCAGTGCCTTCGCAAGTTGCTCAGGAGTCACCTTCTTTTGCATAAGTTTGTTCAGGTTCTCCAGCATTTTCCTCAGCTCGTCAGTCATTGATTCCTGGAAGAGCTTTTGTATTTCCTGAATTTTTTTGACCAGCTCAGGGTCCATATTGATCTGTTGCTGAAGCTGTTCGAGGGATCTATTTATTCGCTCAAATGATTTCTTCACTTGTTCGAGGAATTTCTTCTCGTTTTCTACGAGCTCCTTTAGGGATTGCTTTTTGGACCAGTCTACCTTTCTCTCGCTCTTGAGCAGAGTCTCGAGCTGGTTGATCTTTTCCATTATTTTTTCAGTATGTTTCTTTATGTCCTTAATGGTTGTGATGCCCGTATCACTAACAGCCTGGGATTGCTGGTACATTTCCTCAAGGGTGGGAAATCTCACGATGAGTGCGTCGGAGGTGTCAGATTGATTTTTCAAATCAGTGGCGACAGCATAAATGTAGGCCTCGTCGCCGGGCATCATGGAAAGATTCTCGAGGCTTACTTTGAGAGCCGTGGTGTCCTCAAATTCCCCTTTAAACCTTTTGATGGTGGTATCCGAGACGTGATTCGCGTATTTGATGACGAGTCCCAATGATTTGAGTCCGAAGTCATCGTAACTTCTAATAATCAACGGTACTTTCATATCTTCTGGAAGGTTAACTGTGCCCTGTGGAAAGAGAATTTCCACTCCCGGCGGATTGTCATTGATGGGAATCACGGATATTTCATAAGGCGAAGAAGTGGAGAGCCCTGAATGGAAAAGGGTGAATCTCAGATTTAGGGTGTCCCTAACTGTAAGGCTGAGATGATAGGCTGAATTTTGTCTCTTTAATGTTTTGCTTTCCCATCGGACGGAATCCGAGGTAATGGAATATATGAGGAGCTCAAGGCGTGTGCCACCAAGATATGCGAGGTAGCGGGGATTTTTTACCGTGTAAACGCTTGAGCCAAGGTAGGATGGCATTTTGGCTCTGACCACAACGGAATCTATGAAAGGCTTTTCCACGATCTTGAGGAAGACGGCATTACTAATAAATCCATCTGTGGCCCTGGCATGGTAAATGCCGGGTCTCAAGGCCCTCAATCTGTAAATCAGCATTCCACTTAAAATCGTGTCAGGTGTGAATACCATTTTAGAGCTGTCTCCGTAGACCATAATTTTTGTGCTCTCGGCTTTGAAGTTTACCGGTAGAAGCTTGAGAGTTACGGTTGAGTCTGAGAAAGCAGTTACCCGGGCGGGCTTAATGACTGCGTATTTCTGGACCCTTATCCCTGCACCAACAAGGTCGAGGATACTGCGGGTGTATTTATCAGCGAACACATTAAAAAGTATCAAAAATCCCGCAAGTGAGTAGAGTGAGAACCTGAAAAGTCTGGTATCAGGATGATAAACCTTCCCGGGTTTTACCTTTGCAAGGAGCTCGTCCGTTTCTTTGATAAGTTTTTCAACCAAAAATTCAGAGTAATCGCCCTCGTCGAGATCGAAAACGGCGGATAGTCTGTTTTCAAACTCAGGATAGGCTTTTTCGATTAGACGTGCAATATTGCGGTCGTTCAGGAAGTAGAGACCCTTCTTAATGAAATAGTAAATTGAAGGAAGTGGAGAGAGGATGAAGATGATACCTGCAAGGACAGTTGAGATTGGTGTAATGGCAAAAGAAATTGCCGCGATGCCAAGCCATAGCGCAAGTGATTCAAGCAGGATGAAAAATATAGCTCTCTGTTTAATGGATGAAATTACGTTCATGAGGACAATTTTAAGACCGGAAGAATTAGCTCCTCAAGTGTGATTCCCCCATGGAAAATGCCCCCCTCGTAAATCTTTTTATAAACATTTGGGTCTGATGGATAGACAAGGAAGTAATATTCGTAGGTTATAGCAAGCCTTGACTTTGATTTTACAACCGGTAATTTCCATTCTTTGAGATTATAGACCATGAAGGCTCCCTTGTCTTTTACCCTTGCGGAATCCCCAAACTTAAACCTCAAGCCAGGAGTGAGATCCTCGCCCCCTATGATAATCACAGGATGTTTGACCTCCACCCAACCATGGTCTGTGGTGGCAAATATGGTGTATCCCATGTCAATTGATTTCTTGAAGAATTCATAAAGCTTTGCATCCTGGAGGATAAAGTTACACCATCTGATAAATGATGCTTCGTCACCAGCTATGTCTTTTAGAGCTTCAACCTCCTGTCTGAGGTGGGAAATTAGATCGAGGAAGTTAATTACAAAGACTTCAAACTGAGCTCCCTTGATGGAGAGTGACTTCAGGTGGGTCTGAGAATTGATCTTCTGAAAGTTAAATTCCACATCTTTGAGCCCATGGTAAATCAGGTTTTCTCTTAGTAATTCCATCTCGTGCCTGTTGTCAGCAAGCCAATCCGGATGGGCATGGTAGATCTCAATGGGAGTCTTGCCTGCAAAAAGTGCATTTCTCGCATAAACTGTGGCAGTTGGAAGAATTCCCATGTACGGTTTGATAGAAACCTTAATACTTCCGGGAAGGGTTTTAACCATTCCGATAAACTGGTCGAAGCGGAAACTGTCGAAGACGAAAAACATAACCTTTTCGCCACTTTTGAGGAGGGGAATGATCTCTTTTTCAACAAGATTATAGCTTCTCAGGTGGTCCTCATTAAAAAGGTTTTTGTAGTTTTCAAAAACCCACTTGGCGAAGGCGTTGTTCTGCGAAGAAATTTCTTCTATCAACGTTTCATCGTTTGGTGTCTCTGCCTTCCATGTAAGTAAGGCCTGTCCTTTTTTCAGCCAGCCCTCAAAATTCTCAGGTAGTTCGAGAATTTCAGAGTATCTCTCGGACAGCTTTTTACCCTTGAGCTTTTCCTTAAGCTTGTCAGCTTCAAGGCGTTTAACAAGAGCAAGGATCTGTGTTGGTTTAACAGGTTTGATGATATAGTCAAAAATGTCTTCTGCAATAGTTTCTTCAATGACGTCCTTATCAGATATCATGGAAACCAGTGCGACGGGAATGTTGGGAGAAATTCTCTTTATTTTTTTAAGGGTTTGAAGTCCATTCAGTCCGGGCATTCGGTAATCCAGGAGAATGAGGTCAAAGGTCTCCTTCCTCAATGTGCGAAGTGCCTCTTCGGGACGATCAATGGTTTTTACCTCGATACCTTCGCGTTCGAGGAATTTCAGGTGGGGCTTAAATCCCTCAATTTCATCGTCAATCCAGAGGATTTTCATTTACAGGAACTTACCCCCGGAGGCTCCAAACAGTGCTTTGATTTTACCCCATGAGCTCGAATCGAGCCCTGACATAACGGGGTTGGAACTGCCTGGTGTAGCGTGAGAGGGCACGCGCCAGTCTGTGGAGGCGTTACGATCACGTCCATTGGGGATTCTCGCAAGTATATCGGAGTTTAGTAAGATCCCTGGATACCAGAGTGAAACCGTGTAATTGGGCCAGGAAGGATCAGGTGTACCCCAGTTGATCTGGTCAACCACATTGCCATCCGAGTCAATAAGCTGTAGCATGTCTGCGCTCCTTCTAAGACCTGAGCCAATGGTATGGTCAGCTGGCTCATATTTGGGGCAGGAGACGTCCGGGTAAACAGCATAAAAGTCGGATAGATAAGAAACAATTAAAAAATATGAATGGGGCCTGATAATTCCGTTAAGCTCATCCTCCCCTGAGCTATTTCTAATTTTCCACCCATTTAAATTGATGGATTGGGAAGTGGTATTGTAAAGCTCTACCCATTTTAAGTTGCCGAGAGATACCTCATTTATTACGATACTCCCGGCATGAAGAAATCCTGCTATAAGTATTCCAAGAATCACCCTTTTCATACGTGTAATAAACTAAACCCAACCCTTTTCTGTGTCAAGAGTTGGGGATGGTATTCGAAAATTTATTCTGCTGAGGAATAAGTGAGTGTCTGAGTTTCCCCCTCGCCCACTTGCTTTGCAAGTGGGCGAGGCTTTTCTCTTGGGAATTTTAAAAATTCAGATGTAGCCCCTCACCTGCCCTCTCCCCGTGACGAATTTATGCGGGGAGAAGAGAATCTTTTTGGTGGGTCATCAAACGTAAATCCAACTCAATATGCTCATTCATTTAATCTTTAATTTGCAAAAAACTTTGACGTTGCCCCTCACCTGACCTCTCCCCGCAATGAATTTACGCGGGGAGAGGAAGTTTTTGGATGTAGGGTCTAATGATTGAACTTACAAGCCGATTCTGGTGGTTAAAAAGTCACATATTCATCCCTGCAAGCACAAATTATGCGCTTAGAACACCCGAAAATTTTCCCTGAGCGAAGATTGTGGCCAGAAATGGCAGAAAATTTGCCCTCCCCCGCAAGCTTCGCTTGCAGGGGAGGGCAAAGGAGGGGCATACCTCTTAAAATTTAAAAAATCAAAATGTAAACCCTTTCACTCTTCCGCGAAGCAGGAAAGGGAGAATGATTGACCTTTGCTATAAAAATTATAAGTTGTAGCCCCTCACCTGACCTCTCCCCGCAACGAATTTATGCGAGGAGAGGAGAAATTTGTGTTGGATTAATGATTGAGCATAATTATCAGCCATATCTTGCAAATTCCTTAGCAGATTAAAATTCCCCTTTCATTCGAAGATTAAACCCTCGTTCAATGTATCGATTTAAATGAAATTAACTCCTAAATTTCCCTTCAAATCGGGTCTTTTAGACTACCTTGAAAGTGGTAACCACTGGCATTAAAGTAAAACGTCTATCTTTGAAAGGAGGAAGAAATGAAAAAAGTCCTTGTGCTGTCTATACTTATGGCGAGTTTCCTCTTTGGCGAGAAGCTTGTCCTCGTTCCCAACTTCAACAGAAGAGATATCCCGAAAATTAGTAAAAAGTATGACATCGTGAATCTCACCCCCGACAATCAGCTAAAGGTGATGATTTACGATGATGGATCACTGCTCAAAAAACTTGGGTACAGTTTTAAGGTTTTAATTGACTATGATACGGTAACCGTAAAAGTTCCACCAGGTTTCCATACATTCAACCAGATTGTTGCTATTTTTGATTCTCTTGCCCAGACCTATCCGAATATTTGCCTTCTTGATACAATTGGTTTCAGCTCACAGGGTAGACCTATTCTTGCAATGAAAATTTCCGACAACCCTGACGTGGAAGAGTTTGAGCCAGAGGTGAGACTTGTTGGAGTACATCACGGAAATGAGCAAATTTCTGGTGAAGTCTTGGTCGCCTATGCTCCATATCTTCTGGAAAACTATGGTACAGACCCATTTGTAACCGATATGGTTAACAACAGGGAAATCTGGATTATTCCTGTTTTCAATCCCGATGGTTATGTGAATGATACCAGGCGTAATGGCGATGGCGTGGACCTTAATAGAGATTATGGATATATGTGGGATGGCTCTGGCGGAAGTTCAGAGCCCTATTCACAGCCCGAGACTCAGGCAATGTACGAGTTTTCCCAGCTCCACAATTTTGTCCTATCTCTCACTTTCCACAGTGGTGCATTTTATGTGAACTACCCCTGGAACTATACTCCTGTCAGATGTGAGGACAATCCTTTTATTTACGATGTTTCTGTCAGGTACGGTGACTCAACAGGATATCCTGTGACTGAAGGCTATGACTGGTATCAGACAAGAGGAGACCTCAATGATTACTCCTATGGAATAGATTCAGATATTGACATAACCATAGAGGTCTGGGGTACAGGGGGCTACAATCCTCCTGCAAGTCTTATTGATTCTGTCGCGGAGCTCAATAGAAGGGCTATTAATATGATTCTTGTTAAAGCCGGCCAGGGAGTCGGAGGATTTGTCATTGATTCTGCCAGCGGTGACACCATAAAAGAGGCAAAAATCTATGTGGAAGGCATTCGCTGGCCTGTTTATACAGACAGAGTTACAGGAGATTACATAAAGCTTTTGATGCCTGGCACGTACACTCTTCGTGTTGAGGCCAACGGATATGTTACAAAAACAATCCCCAATGTGCAGGTGTTTGAGGATTCACTCACCCATCTGAATGTTTATCTTACGCCTGGAGGGGGAAGGTACGCATTCAAGCCTGTTGAAGTTTATGTGAATGCCAGCAATTACTCAAGAATTACGGTTGACACGTTTTTAGTCGGGAACATGCTTGGAGAGCACGATGGCAGATTTTTCTATCTTGGCGTAGGTGGGCATGTGGTTCTTGACCTTGGGCAAAACGGTGTTGCCAACGGATATGTTAAGATTTATGAAGGAGATGATGGTGTCCCGAATGAGGGATATACTGTTTACGGTTCCAATAACTGGAAAGGCCCCTGGAATATTATCGGAAATGGTCATGGTACAGAATCATTTAACTTTGCAGGTTCTTACAGGTACATAAAAATTGTGGATGATGGTGATGGTAGTACATCTGACCCCAATCCAGGTTTTGATCTGGACGCAGTGGAAACAGAAAGGCCATCGGGACCGTATATAGCAATAATTAACTACGGTTTTGATGATACCCAGACAGGGAATGGCAATGGCAGACCTGACCCGGGCGAAACTTTGAATTTGATTTTCAGATTTTCCAATGTTGGACTCGACACAGCAAGAAATGCACATTGTGTGTTTGTCCCGGGTGATTCATTTGTAACTACACAGCCAGAAACCCTTGTACTTGGCAATATACTGCCGGGAGATACCATCACAGACACTGTATCTCTTGTAGTTTCCCAGGATTGCCCTCGAGGCCACGATGAATCCCTTGTTATGCACTTCATGGGGGATAATCTTGATCAGTCACTTGGAATTAATTTCGGTGTAGGCGCACTTACTGCCAATGATCCCACTGGGCCTGATAACTACGGATACTATGCGGTGGAAAATATTGATACTCTTGTAACTGCCCACATGCCTTATGCCTGGATTGACATTACATCTACAGGAACACCGATGAATCTCGGCGATGATGATATTGCAACTGTTAATCTCCCGTTTAACTTCACTTACTACGGCCATACTTATTCACAGATTTCAATCTGCTCCAACGGATTTATTGCCATGGGGGCCAGCAGCAGTTCTCCATATTCCAACAATTCTCTTCCCAACTCAGATGGGATTGTAATGGTTGCTCCTTTCTGGGATGACCTGAATCCCTCATCCAGTGGCCAGGTTTACTATCACGCAGAAGACCACAAGTTTATCGTTGA
>WFZT01000203.1 GCA_015489415.1 Caldifarciminota bacterium
GAGGTAACATGCTAAGAACCCATACGTGTGGTGAATTGCGCAAAAAACATGTTGGTGAGACTGTAACACTTTCAGGATGGGTCCGAAGGGTGAGGGACCTCGGAGGGCTCGTTTTTATTGATTTAAGAGACAGGTATGGTGTTACCCAGGTAGTTGTTGAGCCGCAAAATGAGGATTCTTTCCTGGTCGCTAAGAAACTAAATTCACAGGATGTAATTCAGGTAAATGGCACTGTGAGACCGCGTCCCAAAGACATGGTAAATCCCGAGCTCGCCACTGGAGAAATCGAGGTCCTGGTCAGCGAAATCAGAGTTTTAAATGAATCCAAAACACCGCCATTCCCTATTGAAGACGAGACAAAGGCATCAGAGGAAACCCGACTTCGCTGGAGATTCCTTGACCTGAGACGCCCGGTAATGCAGAAAAACATTATCCTCAAGCACAAATTCATGCAGGCTGTGAGAAATTTCCTGAGCCAGGAGGGTTTTATCGAGATTGAGACTCCATTCCTCACCAAATCCACTCCTGAGGGTGCACGCGATTTTATTGTCCCATCGAGAATCTATCCGGGTAAATTTTACGCACTACCCCAGTCCCCACAGCTCTACAAGCAGATTCTTATGGTTTCCGGTTTCGATAGATATTTCCAGATAGTAAGATGCTTCAGAGACGAGGACCTGAGAGCGGACAGACAGCCCGAATTTACTCAGATTGACCTTGAGATGAGCTTTGTTGACGTTGACGACGTCCTCTCACTCGTCGAAAGGATGATGAAGCAGGTTTTGGGTGAGGTAATGGGAATTGAGATCGAAATCCCCTTCATGAGACTCTCCTACCACGATGCCATAAGGAGGTTCGGAATTGACAAGCCAGACCTGAGGTTTGGGATGGAGCTTGAGGACCTAACAGAACACTTCAAGGATACTGATTTTAGGGTTTTAAAATCTGTTATCGAAGATAGTGGAAAGGTTGTTGGAATTAAAATCCCGGTCCCCATTTCGCGAAAAGAAATTGATGAACTTACAGAATTTGTGAAAAAGCAGGGTGCCGGAGGGCTTCTCTGGTTTAAGTTTGATAATGGTAAACTCTCAGGTCAGCTCTCAAAGTATGTCAAATTCTCACCCGAAGGGGCTGGCACCTACCTCATCATCGCGGATAAGGCCCCGAAGGTCTTCAAAATAGCAGGTCTTCTCCGTCTTGAAGTGGCAAAGAAATACGACCTTATCGAGAAAGGGCTAAAATTCCTCTGGATTGTAGATTTCCCTCTTTATGAGATAAACGAGGATACAGGGGAGCTCGAGCCCGCGCACCACATGTTTACTCACCCCAAAGAGGAGCACATTAAATTCCTCGACACAGACCCGCTAAAGGTGATTGCCAAGCAGTATGACCTCGTATTAAACGGTGTGGAGCTTGCTTCTGGTTCCATCAGGGTGCACAACCGTCAGCTTCAGGAAAAAATAATGGAGAAGATTGGCTTTACAAAAGAGAGAATGGAAAGCAGATTCGGATTCCTGCTCGAGGCCCTCGAATACGGGGCACCACCGCACGGTGGAATAGCTGTTGGATTTGATAGATTTGTAGCCATATTTGCCGGAAGAGAGACGATAAGGGATGTGATACCATTCCCCAAAACCACAAAGGCACAGGCACTCTTTGAAGGTGCACCCTCGAGTGTGGACGAGGCACAGCTCAGGGAACTACACATAAAAATTATTCATGAGGAGAACGAAAATGGCAAAGAAACCCAAGAAGAAAAAGAAATCCGTTGAGAAAAAATTAAAGAAACGCAAGCAAAAACAGGAAAGATTAAAGAGGGCAAGGGCAGTTGAACAGGAGAAGCCCTACCTTGCAAGGCTTTTTACTTCAAAAATAACGGACTACAAAAGGTCCGATGATTTTTTATATGTGATTGCAAGACTCACAAGAAGGGGTAACGTTCGGGGTGGATATATGATTGTGGATAAGAAACTCGGGATCGTGGAAGCAGCAAGGCTACCTGAGATGCCTCCAGAGATGTTTGACCAGGTAATTCTTGAGTTTTCCGCTCGTGCTCAGGACATGGGAACCTCACTCTATGATGAAAAGCCCCAGAGGGTCTTGAAGCTCCTCTGGGGAGCCTACGAGTTTTATCGTCCCCATGGACTCGTTGACCCTGAGGCTCTCAAAGTGCTTAAAATGGTGGGGCCCAAGCCCGACGAGTTAGAAACAGACATATTCAGCCTGCCAGAGGAAATGGAAAATGTGAAGGAGAAGAGAAGGGAAGTTCTTGAGAAAATTGTTTCAGCTTCCGCTGAAAAATCAGAGAAGAAGGAAGAGCCTGTGGCCGTGGAAGAAAAGGTTCAGGAAGAAGAAAAGGAGGAAAAGAAGGGGCTCAAGAAGGTCTTTTCTTTCTTCCGCAAGAAGAAATAGAATGCATATCAAAGACACCCGCGTTGAGATGATTCAGTTAGTGCTCCCGGAGCACGCCAATATTTTAGGTGGACTTTATGGTGGCAGGCTGATGTACTGGCTCACCTCGGCATCATCCATGGCAGCTTCCCGTGTGGCACGGGGGCCCGTTGTGCTCGGCTCTATGGACGACATTGATTTTATAAACCCTATTAAGATTGGTGAAAT
The DNA here is from genome assembly GCA_015489415.1 of Caldifarciminota bacterium. GTDB lineage: Bacteria > Hydrothermota > Hydrothermia > B15-G9 > WFZT01 > WFZT01. The sequence goes on from WFZT01000203.1 coordinate 2,620, forward strand.
TGCCATTCTGGATGCCCAGGTCGAATACGTTGGCCGGAGCTCCATGGAAGTGGGCATTGTGGTTCACTCAGAAAATCCCCATACAGGAGAGAGAAAGATTACCACTTCATCCCACATGGCTTATGTTGCCATTGATAGCGAGGGAAGACCAAGAGAGGTTCCGGTGAAGATTGAGCCTGATAAAGATGAGACAGAAATTTTCGAGGCTGCCCTGGAAAGACGGGAGCAGAGATTAAAAAGGCTGAAGAACAAAGTCCCACTGAGGGCTGAAGAGCTTTTTAATGTGGAGACCCAATATAAGGTGTCTGTATCAAAGATCGTAATGCCTGAGGATGCCACATTTGGAAGGCTAATGTTTGCGGGCAAACTCATGCTGGACCTCGACCAGGTCTCGGCCATTTTAGCCCTTCGCTATGCAAAAGGGGCTGTGGTTACCGCTTCCCTCGATGCCATGGATTTTTATTCACCGCTGAGAGTAGGAGAGATTGTTACAATGAACGCATATCTCAACTACGTCGGACGCTCGTCTATGGAAATAGGGGTGAATATATTTGGTGAGAATCCTGCAAAGGGTGAGGTCAGGCACACATCAACGGCATTCCTGACTTTTGTCCACATTGACGAGAATTTCAGGCCTGCCCCACTTCCACCATACACACCGAAGTCTGAGTTTGAACGCCGGCTCTGGAAAGAGGCCGAGGAACGCAAAAAACTCAGAAAAATGCGAAAGGAGCAGTTGAAAAAATTCCTCGCCGCGCTGGATTCAAAAATTTGAAGACAGTGTAAGCAAAGCATTTAGGGATGCTATTGCAATTTAGGAATTTCTAATGCGACCTTTTTCTTACATCCACTTACAAAAACAAAAGAACTCCCTTCCCCACAAGCGAAGCTTGTGGGGAAGGGCAAGGGAGCGGGCCTTCCGCTTGAAAACTTAAAAAATTCAAAATGTGGCCCCTCACCAAACCTCTCCCCGCAGGTATTTATGCGGGGAGAGGAAGTTTTTTGTATCCTAACGAAAATTTTTTTGGTTGGGAAATATCTTCTCGCGTAATCATTTCTTATAGTCCCTGCATCTTTCAAGTTTCACTCTCTGCAAACCGAAGTTCCCCTCCTTCCACTGGAAGGAGGGGTTAGGGGAGAATGGTGAAAGTATTAAAGCAGGGTTTAAAAGTTTGGGGTTGCAGGTAAAAATCAGGGCTTCTATTTCTAATGTGATCTTTTTCTTACATCCACTTACAAAAACAAAAGAAATCCCATCCCCACAAGCGAAGCTTGTGGGGATGGGCAAGGGAGCGGGCCTTCCGCTTGAATTTTAAAAAATTTCAAATGTAAACCCTCACCCCAACCCTCTCCCGCAAAGCGGAAGAGGGGAGATTAAGGTAGGTGGATTTCCAAAAGATTAAAATCTCACTATGGCAATCTTTCTAACCATTTTAAATTCCGGAGCCGAAAGGGTTATGAAGTAAATTCCTGACGGGAGAGAGGCTTGCCAGCGAAATTCCGTAATCCCGTTCCCGGAGACACTACTCTTGATCCTCGCAACGCGCTTTCCTGCAATGTCAAAGACATCTAACCTGTAAGGGGTGCCGGGCCTGAGACTGAAACTAACCCTGAAGTGCCCATCAAGGTTGCCAGTAACCTGAAAATCAAATGGAGACTTCACAGGCTCTTCGTCAATACCCACACTTGTGCCAAATCTAACCGCATAGACATCAGCACCACCATGACCGAAAGACTCAGTATGTCCAGCAAAAACAAAGTCGCCTGCTGGAGTTTTAACAAAATCCTTCATTCCATCGTCGTTACTACCACCAAAAGTGGTATCCCACACGAGATTCCCGCTTGAATTGATGGCAATGAAGTAGGCATCATCTCCGCCATGCCCGAAAGACGACGTGTATCCGCCGATGAGAAAGTTTTCACCGGGCAATTTCTCAATTTTGAAAGCCCTCTCGGAGCTCGAACCTCCATAGTGATTCTGCCATATAAGATTTCCAAGAGAATCAATTTTTGCAACATAAAAATCATCTGCCCCGTTTGAAAAAGTGTAGGAGTAGCCTGCAATCAAAAATCCTCCATCTGCCGTTTCAACGGCATCAGTTCCAACATCGTCATCTGAACCACCTAAAAATGTCTGCCACTGAAGGTTACCGAGAGAATCCAGCTTCAACACGTAGGCATCGTAATTCCCGTGACCATAGGAATAAGTGTAACCTGTAACTACAAAGCCGCCGTCGGCCGTGGGTTTGATGGAATTTGCCCCGTCTGTTATAGCTCCACCATAAGTCCTTGTCCAGAGGGTATCTCCGTTGTAATCAATTGCAATGAGATAAACATCAAAGTTTCCCGCCCCATACGAATAGGTTCGTCCCGCAAGCATATACCCGTCGCGGTAAGGGGTTATCGAATAAATTTCATCGGCTATGGCCCCACCGTAAGTTTTTTGCCATTGAATATTCCCCAATGAGTCTGTTTTTACGATAAAAACATCGGAGTTGCCAGCTCCAAAGGAATAGGTCAGTCCGGAGGCAAGAATTCCCTGGTCCGGTGTCTCAATCACACATTCTCCTGCGTCGAAGTCAGTTCCACCCGCGGTGAGTGTCCACATTGTATCCCCATTCTCGTCAATCTTGATGAGATAGAGGTCGTAATCTCCATTTCCCATGGAATTGGTAATCCCTGTAATAGCAAACCCATCGTGTGTCTTTGCCACGGCAAATCCAGCATCTTCATTACTCCCACCATAGGTCCTGCTCCAGGTAGTCTGGGCCATTAGAGGTAGGAAAAAGACAATTACGAGCAAAAATCTGACCATTTGAATAACCTCCTGAAGTTTTTAAATCTTTTTTAAAAGCTACCCAAAGGGCTGGAACTATTCTTTGAACTTCATTATCATTGCATGGGCTATGCGGGCACAGTTGGATGTAATTTCAATATCCTCATTTCTGAATGTAGCTGTTTCCTCGAGGATTTTTTTGTCATCTGATGAACGGTACATGTCCACTGTAAGCTCAATCTGGTCCCCTCTTAGCCTGACATTTCCGAATACAAAATAGTCTGCCCCAAGTTGCTTGGCCAGATTTGATGCAATGTTGAATGTCATATTTTCGTAAGAAGTAATCCCCTGGCTTTGGATGGCATCATAAACTAATTTCAGGTCTTTAACGTCAAACTTATAGCTTCCTTTAAAGCCATTGTAGAGCAGTTTCTGAATCTTTCCGCCAAGGCCAGCGGCATGGGCCTCTGAATTCATTTCCTTCATGGGGAAGATAACAAGAATCTTCTTTCGACCCCCTGCGGCAACTGCCGCTCCCTTGTTTAACTCCTGAAGCACAGCCTGAGTTATATCATCCTTGCTGCTTATATAAAGAACCACATCTGATGATTTGTCTAAAATAGCCTCGTAGCCCATCTCCTTTGCAATTTGCCCGATCACCTCTTTGACACGCTGAGCGTAGGGTTGAACAAGCTTCTGGGTGTATTTTTCGAGTTCTCCGTTTTTACCCCATATTTTTTTGATGTAATTGTTGTATTCCCTTCTTTTCTGTGAAATCTCCTGCTCTTTTCTGAGGATTTCGTCCGCCGTGAGCATCGGCAGTTGTTTGTCAAACTCTCTCTCCAGGCTGTCTATTTCAGCTTTTATACTATCTCTTTTCGCTTCCCACTCTCTAAGTTTTTCATTCAGCTCCCTTTTCGCATCTCTCAGGTCATAATACCCGTTTGCTATTCTCTTCATATCCACAAAGCCAATTTTGCCATTGGCTGCACCAGGCAATCCTATTGCTGAAATCATGAGGAGAAGTACCAAAATCTTCTTCACAC
>WFZT01000204.1 GCA_015489415.1 Caldifarciminota bacterium
CCTGGACCTTTAACGCCGATGAGTCTTCCGAGTCTAAAGATCACCCCTCTTTCATACTCTCTTAAAATCCTGATCATGGAGGCAAGAAAGATCAGGACAATAATACCTACGGTAATGTAGCCCATTTTGAACCTCCTTGTTTGGGATAATGATATTCTAAGGGGTGATGAATTGCAAATTTGGTGGAGGCGGCGGGAATCGAACCCGCGTCCGGGGATAATGACCCAGAAGGTCCTACATGCTTAGCCTGCCTTTTGAATTGGCACCTCCAGCTTCCCGGCAGGCGGGGAAGGTTCTGGAGGTCCCTCCGGTGTAGATGTCGCTCTGATCCCACCGGAGCGAGGACCAGAGCCGAGCTCCCTGTCTATGACACCCTTGTGGCGAGTCGGGAGCCAGCCTCACCACAGGGCGGGCTGCTCTTCAATTAGGCAGCCATTGCGTAGTTGTACTCGGGAATTGTTTTTTGCCGCCTGTTTTACGAGGTGACGGCACCTCGGCATGCACCTTCTGGACCACGCTATCCCCGTCGAATCCTTACGCCCCCACTTTTCAAAGATCGCATACTATAAATAACCACTTTACATCCATTGTCAAGCCCTCAGCAATCAGTAAAATTCCTCCCATTCGATATTTTCTTCACCCTGCTGCTGTTTGCGATGGCGATATGTGTTGAAGTTATACTGGACGTTCAGTGAAACCATCCGCGACGTTCTCGTATACGCCCTCTTTGAATAGAAGTTCTCACCCTCGGACTCAGATTCCCATCGAAAGCTACCGGTGAGATTTCTCACCTGAAGAGTGAGAGATATGTTCCTTGTAATCTTCTCTCTCAATCCAAGATTAACAATATAAAACCCTTCACGTTTCCCCTGTGAAATGCTTACTGGACTCCTGTACCGATAAAGTACCTCGATGCCAGTTCCTGGACTCAATTTTATATCGCTGGTCAACCTCGCACTCCAGGAAAAGCTTTCATTATTCCCTCGCTCGAGCCCGGTGGCCTGGTATCTGAACATATCAAGAGACCAGTTGAGATCGAGAAAGTCCAGAGGACTCCAGTTTAGGAGTAACTCAACCCCCGTTCTATAGGCATTACCTGTGTTTTTGAAGGTTTCAATGAAAATATTCTGTGAATCTGGCTGACTCACCCGCTCGATGTTGTTGTGTATAGTTTTATGATAGACATCGGCTGAGATAAGTCCTTCTGGTATCGGGAACTTTACGCCCAACTCGTAGCTATCAATGTATTCGGACTTAAGTGAGGGGTTACCCATCATAATGGTGTGCGGGTCAATCCAGGTCTTGAAATGGCCCATCATCCAGCCCCTTGGCCTCCTGATTCTCCTTGAGTAGCTGGCCATCAATTCCCTCGCGGCGCCAAGGTCGAAAGAAACGTGGAGGGATGGGAAATAATTAAATTCTTTAAAACTATCTTTTTCTCCAGTGAGGACATCTGTGACTGTCTTGTATGCGTATTCACCTCTGAGACCGAGCTTGTAACCCATCCTGCCGTGAGTTGAGCTAAAAAGTGCGTACAAGGCGTGTCTGCTCTCATCGTCTCTGTATGACTGAGCACTTAGGTATACAAATCTCCCACTATCCGGGTTATAAACATAGCTTTCAGTATTTGTGCTATTCTTTCTGTAGTGTCCCTGATATCCAGCTTCAAATTTACCGCTCCAGATAGGTCTTTTGTAATTTATGCGGGAATCCAACCTCCAGCCATCGCCTGTGGATGGGACTTCTCTGCCATCCAGAACCGTTCCAGATGAATCCCATTCTGTATAATAACTGCTGCCACTACTGTGGCCACGAGAGAAAGAAAGATCAAAGTTTAGCCTGTGGACACGACTTCCAAAATTATGTTCAAAACTAAAGAACGCACCATAATGAGGATGCTTTCTCTGGAAATCTTCTCGTGTACGGGAGCCCGCTTCGAAAATAGCGTTAATTCCACGCTCCATCTGCCATTTAGAAAAAGAACCACCGAGGGTCAAAACATCAGATGGAGATATTTTTAAATTTATGCCACCACGGAAATAGAGAGGCTTCATTGTAAATTGTGTGGTCCCATTGGACCTGATCCATAGGGTATCGGCGGGAAGATAAATGGCCCTTTCCGTTGTATAATCACCGGGATAGCTTCTGTGTCCAAATCCGAAAGAAGCGTATAAATCAAATCGCCTTTTCCTCTGAGTCAGGAGTACATTCAATCCATAGTTATTAAAACTCCCTGCGTTGCCAGACAGGGTGAAGCCCGTATTGCGTTTCCTGTTCTTTTTGAGAATAATGTTGATAATTCCCGCCTCACCTTCGGGATCATACTTTGCAGATGGATTGGTGATAATCTCGATTTTATCAATCATAGCAGCCGGGAGCTGCTGGAGAACCTCGTTGGGGTCCGCAAGGGTTGGACGACCATCAATGAGCAATGTAAAATTACTGCTGCCCCTGAGTTTCACGTTGCCCTCGATATCTACCTCTACCGAAGGGGCATTTTTCAGAGCATCAACAGCGGTACCTGATGTGGTTGTTAGCTCTCGACTGACATTTATGACCTTTTTGTCAATCTTGAAAGTCAGAGCCGGGGCCTTGGCCCGCACCTCCACGGGCTTTGATGCAATAACTGCAGGTTTTAGATAAATCTTACCAAGACGGACGAAAGGCTTCTCAGGTGAGAGTACCACATTAATCCTTTTTCTCCTGTATCCGATGAAATCCACATTCAGGTAGTACTTTCCGAATTTCAAATTCTTTAGAACAAATCTACCTCTCTCATTTGTTGCTGTACCTCCTACTTTCACACTATCCTTCACTCTGTACGCAATAATCGTAGCATATTCAAGCGGAGTATTCGTCTCCGCGTCAAGCACCACACCAACAATGGCAGTTCGAGGCCTCTTCCTTGCCTGCGCACTCAATAAAAGGGGAACAATTAGGAAGATCAGGAACAAAGACTTCCTCATTTTTACACCTCCAGAATTTTTTAGACACGTACAACTTACACCTTGTTCCAGTGAATTTATATCCACTCAGACAAACATTCCAGAGTCATCTGGAATCAGAGGTGATAACTTGATCGTGGCTGGCGAGTCTAAGCTCTATGGCCTATGAGTTCATCTAAATTAAGTGATTTTTGCAAAGTTCCAACCTCCAACACCAGCACTGATTGAGCATTGACTTATAAATCACCGGCTTAATACATAGATTTTCCCTTGCTTGTAGAAGTTTGCATAGAAGTTAAAGCCAAGAGTGATCTGTGGGCATAATTCTTGCTCTTTCCCCATTCTCCCCTAACCCCTCCTTCCCCGCGGAAGGAGGGGAAATTTGGGGCTTTTTGCTGAGGCTTAGTTCCTAATTTGCTGATTCGAGCGAATACGGTGTCCCGTCCTGATATATGTTTACAGTACAACTCCCCACGTAGATGATTATAAAACTCTTAAAGGAGGTCACTTTTATGCCTGATAACAACAAACATTATACCGAAGCCCTAAAACTCAAGGTTATTAGGGAATTTGAAGATGGTGCCTCTATTAGTCATTTACGCAGATAATACGGAATCGGTGGTAATTCCACTATTCAAAAATGGATAAATAAATACAGTCACAAGGCTCAAAAAAACGTCAAAAATTAAAACAGACAACCAGGAAGAAGTGGAAAGGTTAAAAGAGAGAATAGCTCAACTTGAGAAGGCTGTATTGAATTTAACAGTAGAAAAGCTGGTTCTTGAGAGCACATTAGAAGTGTATGAGGA
>WFZT01000205.1 GCA_015489415.1 Caldifarciminota bacterium
ATTTATCACCGATGGAGAGGATGGGGAGAATGATGGGGTGGGAGAGAATGAAGCCCTTTTTAATAGAGATAATTTTGACTTTACGGAGGTTTTTAACTAATTTCATTTTATAGCCTCCTGTGGTTTATTTCACCCAATGGGTGATGTTAAAAAACATGTAAAAATTATAAACCACAGGAGGCTTCCTTATTTCCAGATTATTTTATATGAGGATTAGGGTCAATCGCAAAAAAACTCTTAATTCACAAAAACAGCCACAACCGTTGGCTACTAATAATTAAAAGCTCATCACTATCTTGGCTGCTTCTTTTTTAATAAGGAGGTCCATTCCCTTCTCTATCTCGTCAATCTTGAGTTGATGAGTGATGATAGGTGTCAGGTCAACCTTACCTGTGGCGAGAAAACTCGTCGTCTGGTACCAGGTTTCAAAGATTTTCCTGCCCGTAATTCCATAGATGCGAATTCCCTTGAAAATAATGTCCTCTGCAAAATCTACGGCAATTTTCTTTTTGGGTATCCCGAGCATGGAGATTCTGCCTCCATTTCTGATAACCTTGAACATCTGCTGAATTGCAGGCTCTGCCCCTGACATCTCAAGAACCACATCCACGCCGAGACCATCCGTTTCGTCGAGAATCACCTCTATAGGATTATCTTTCTCTGGATTAATGAGCCTATCCGCTCCCATCTTTTCACCGAGTGAAAGCCTGAAAGAATGGGGTTCAATGAGAAAAATTCTATCTGCGCCGGAGGCTCTTGCAACGCCGACAGCCATCAACCCAATAGGTCCACCACCAAAGATTGCCACCGTTTTTGCGGTGATGTCCTCAACAAGAGCAGTGTAGACAGCATTTCCAAAAGGCTCTTGGAGGGATGCAATCTCAGGTGGTATTGAAGGGTCGGTTTTCCACACATTCTGCTCGGGAACCTTTACGTATTCAGCAAATGCACCGTTTACGTCTACACCAAGGATTTTCACGTTTGAGCAAATATGTGCCTGCCCTGTCCTGCAAAGATAGCAATGTCCACAAAAAATATGGGTTTCGGCCGAAACATAGTCCCCGGGATTAATAGACCTTACCTCTTTTCCAACCTCGACTACTTCCCCCACAAATTCGTGTCCAAAGATAATCGGAGGTTTAATCCTCGATGCGGCCCATTCGTCCCATGTATAAATATGGACATCTGTGCCGCAGATACTATTTTTAATAACTTTAATGAGCACATCGTGGGGACCCACCTCGGGAATAGGTGCATCAACGATTTCGAGGCCCGGCCCCGGCTTTGTTTTCATAACTGCTTTCATTTTTAAGCCTCCTTGTAAAATATCCCACGCAAAGTATAATTCAACGCCCCAAACCGTTCAACAGAGGTCGAGTATATTCGAGTAATCCAGAATTTTGGCTGCCACGCCAATATTCTGACATTTTACCACAATTTCGCATATCAGAGTAGGCAGATTTTACATCTTGATAAAAAATTCAAGATGTAACCCTCTCCCACTTCGTGGGAGAGGGGGATTCATGGATTTTTATCGAAATTTTTCGATATGGAACCCCCTTACCACACTCCTCTCCCCGCATGAAAATTTACGCGGGGAGAGGAAGATTCTTGGTTGCAAAGCTATCATCAGACATAAGCCTGAAAAACTTTCTTACCTAATGAGGTAAAATTAAGAGACGAAAAGCACTCCAAAACATCCCTCCCCCGCGCTTCGCGCGGGGGAGGGATCAAAGGGCTGACATCACCCATGTTTTTGCTTTTCGTGTATATTTATACAACGCAATCTGGGAGAGAAATCCAATTTTTCGCACTAAATCAACAATTTTACCGGATGGATATATTCGTTTATACCGTATAAAGATAGTGTTCAAATATTGAGCGTAGTACACCTTTTTGAAGTCGTGGTAAGGGATTATGTGTTATTTTCCAGAAATTCGTGGGTGACGTCAGGATCAAAGGGAGGGGGCATTCCGTCTCTATACAAATTTAGGCTGGAGATGTTTTGGACACCTTCACAGAGACTGGGAATATCTCAAGGCAGCTCCCTCAAGCCGTTGTCAAATTTTCTCCATATCCTCAGGATAATTTATATTGAGAAAAAAATGGCTGGGGTCACCAAATTTTTTCAATTCGGATTCATTAATGATTTTGACCCTGAAATCCGGGGAAAGGATAAGGTTTTTCATAGCCAGATTCTGCTGGTCAATCAGAGACTTAATCTTTGGCAGGGTGGTTCTCCCGTAATATCCCACGAGAGGCTCGAAAAAGCCTTTGTATTCGGGCACAACTATATCAAAGTTTCCCGAAATATTTTTGATAAATTCGAGCAACTCAACAGGAACAAGGGGCATGTCACATGGTAGGACCATTACTCCCCCGGCATCACTCACTTTCGTAAAAAATGAATAAATCGCATTGAGAGGTCCGAGGTATTCAAACACATCCTCTACATGTTTCCCGATTCCATAACCTTTACCAACCACATAGACCTCATCGACTACGGCTGAGAGCTTTTCAAAGGCAATTTCGACCAGCTTTTTGCCCCTAAAGGTCTCCTGGCACTTATCTCTGCCGAACCGACTGGACCTCCCCCCTGTTAGAACTGCACCACAAATCATTTAAAGGCTTCGATGTAGGTTTTCCAGACGAGCTCGGGATTGTCACTCCTGATCTTGGACATGTTTGGCGTTCCCTTGAAGCTCCAGCTTGCAAAGTTCTTGATTCCCATTTTTAGCGCTTCTTCAACGGCAAACTTTATTCTCCACTCCTCTCCACTCTTTACAGCAAAAGCCTGAATCCATATCTGAGGCTCTTTTCCGTACTTTTCACCAAGACGAACAATTCTCTCAGCAAATTTCCTGTAGTATTCTTTGAAGGCCTCGTCTGTCATTCCTCTCCAGTAGGGGTCAGTTCCAACAACATCCAGCTCTTCAATCCTGTAGAATTTCTCCCAGTATTCCTCATCACCGTGAGGCAAGAGACAGAGCGCGTTTTTTAGTCCCTTATCATGCGCCATTTTAGCCACCTTTTGAATAAGCTCCACGAGGCTATTCTCAAAAAACTCCCGACGCACTTTCTCATCTGCAAGGAATATATTGCCACCTATGGTATCGTCAAACTTGATAATACAATAATCGCAGTAGCAGCCTTCCTTCATATAAAAGTGGGGTTCATCCCAGAAAACGTACTCGGCACCCGTCTCGGCAGCCATATCAATCCATTTTTCCATGTATTCTAAAAACTCAGGAGAATTCGGACACATGGCAGGAAGGAGCTCTTCGTCCGGTGTCATCTGGCGACCTTTAGTGTGAGTCATAACAAGCTTCGAATAAGGCTCACCTCCGAAAATCTTTCCCACACCCCATGGATCAAGGTACACTTTCATACCCTGCTCATGGGTCATGGATACAATCTTCTTTATGGTGTCGTAGTAAAATTCAGCATCATGCTCGGAAAATGTGTGAACCACAAAGGTGAGACCTTCGTTTTTCATCCGCTCTAAGTCCCTTGCCACGTGCTCCACATCCCTTGAATCAAAATACGACGTCCCTATATCGACCATACGAACCTCCACCTGGAAAAATTTTGATCTTTGACTACTTTGCTTTTACCAGATCAATGAAATACTCGTGGATAAGAAGGCTATCAGGTGACAGCTCAGGGTGAAAGGTAAGGGCGAGCCTGTTGCCCTGCTTTACCATCACTGGGGAGTCCTGATATTTAATGAGTACCTCAACCTCCTTTCCGTGCTTAATAATTTTTGGTGCCCTGATGAAGACACCGGTAAACTCTTTTCCATTGAAATTCAACTTTGTCTCAAAGCTCTCGATCTGCCTTCCGAATGCGTTTCTTTTGACCGTCATATCAATGAGCCCGAAGGGGATATCCTCCTCCTGGTCAAATTCGTTTAGCACACGGGATGCCATAAGAATAGCACCGGCACATGTGCCCATAATAGGCTTTCCAAACTCTTTTATTTTCTCAAACAGGCCCCATTTCTTTGCAAGCTTCGAAATCGTAGTGCTCTCTCCACCTGGAATAATAAGACCATCAATAGCATCCAGCTCTTCCGGATATTTTACGAAAACGCTGTCAACACCAAATGTATCCAGTGCCTTTTTGTGTTCTATAAAATCACCCTGAATCGCGAGAATTCCAATAATCATCTTTTACCATCCTCTCGTCTGAAGGAGCTCTTCCTCGGGAAGTTTTGTGACATCAACACCTTTCATGGCCTTACCAAGGCCTCTGCTAATGCGGGCAAGGACTTTCGGATTGTCGTAGTAGGCTACTGCTTCAACAATTGCCTTTGCCATCCTGTCAGGATCGCTGGATTTGAAGATACCACTTCCGACAAAGACTGATTCGGCACCAAGCTGCATCATCAGTGCAGCATCTGCAGGTGTGGCAATCCCACCGGCGGCAAAATTGGGAACCGGTAGTTTGCCATGCTCAGCCACCCATTTAACCAACTCATAAGGTGCACCTAATTTTTTGGCCTCAGTCATGAGTTCTTCTTCGGGCAACACAGTCAATCTTCTTATCTGGCCCATAATTTTTCTCATGTGGCGAACAGCCTCAACAACGTTCCCAGTGCCGGCCTCACCCTTGGTTCTAATCATGGCAGCACCTTCACCTATCCTTCTCAGTGCCTCACCAAGGTCTCTTGCACCACAGACAAATGGGACTTTAAAGGCGTGCTTGTCGATGTGATGCTCCTCGTCGGCCGGTGTTAAAACTTCTGATTCATCAATAAAATCGACACCAAGCTCTTCGAGTATCTGGGCCTCTGCAAAGTGACCGATCCTGACCTTAGCCATCACCGGAATGGTAACTGCATCCATAATGGCTTCGATGATAGCAGGATCAGCCATTCTTGCCACACCACCTTCTTTCCTGATGTCAGCAGGTACTCTTTCAAGTGCCATCACGGCAACAGCACCTGCTTCCTCGGCTATTTTTGCCTGCTCCGGGGTGGTCACGTCCATAATGACACCACCCTTAAGCATTTCAGCAAGTCCAACTTTGAGTCTATACGTTCCTTTCAAAACATCCATTCCTTTTCACCTCCGGGAATATCTGAATTGATTATACCATGCCGTGTGCAACTGTTCAAGGGATGAGGGGAGCTTATGCGAAAAATCCTGAATTTCAATTGCCATCTTCCTAACGGAATCCCGTTACCTATATTGCAGCGTAAATTTCCCCTCCTTCCCTCGGGGAAGGAGGGGTCAGGGGAGAATGGGGAAATGGATTATTCGAAATTTTGTTCCCCCCCATTCCACCCCAACCCTCCCTTCCAGAGGAAGGGAGGGAGTTTCGCTACTTGTCATGTCCTACCTGGAGAATTCTGAATTACTCATTTAACTATCACTTTTCTATTCACTCCGTGCGATAGTGTAACCTCGAACAGGTTCAAGGGACGAGGGGTTATCCCTAATCCTCATATAAAATAATCTGGAAATAAGGAAGCCTCCTGTGGTTTATAATTTTTACATGTTTTTTAACATCACCCATTGGGTGAA
>WFZT01000206.1 GCA_015489415.1 Caldifarciminota bacterium
ATTAGAGAGAAAGAGGAGGACTGGAAATGATATTTGAATTAAACGTTAGGTCTTCTAAAAGAATTGAGATGATTGACATAACATCCCGCGTGAGGGATGTTGTGAGGAAATCAGGTGTAAAAGAGGGAATTTGTACACTTTATGTTCCCCATACCACTGCGGCGGTTACAATCAACGAGAATGCAGACCCGTCTGTGAGAGTTGATATTGAAAACACGCTCTCGAAGCTCGTTCCATACAACGCTGGGTACGCGCACCTTGAGGGAAATGCGGATGCACACATCAAATCCACGATGGTGGGGCCTTCTGAAACACTCATCATACGCGACGGCGACATCTTGCTTGGCACCTGGCAGGGAATATTCTTCTGCGAGTTTGATGGCCCTCGCTCAAGACGTATTTATGTCAAAATCATAGAAGGTTAGCATGTTCCTCGCGAGCGCGTGTCTCGTGGGTCTGTGCACCCGTTATGATGGCAATACAAATACAGACCCTGAAGTTTTGAGACTTTTTAAAGAGGGGAAGGTAATTCCGGTGTGTCCTGAGCAGCTCGGTGGTCTCCCCACACCGAGGGAACCTGTTGAATTTGACGGGGGAGACGCTCGAAAGGTCTATAAAGGCGAGGCAAGACTTGTTGGAGTGGAGTCAGGCGTTGACCGAACAGAAAATTTCAAAAGAGGGGCAGAGGAAGTTTTGAAAATAGCAAAAATGCTCGAGGTCGAGGGAGTTTATTTGATGGACAGAAGTCCCTCATGTGGGGTAAACTCAGTTTATGTCAACGGAAAACTTGTTCATGGAATGGGAATGACTGCATTCATGCTTGCAAAGGCAGGCTTTAAACTCATTCCACGTTCACCGGAGGGAGAGATTTGCCAAGAGAGAAATTCATAATAGATACAAGTGTTTTCACAAATCCTGACACGAGGACAGTTTTTGGAGAAACCACACAGGAGGCCTTCTTAAACTTTATCGAGCTTGCACGAAATGCCCGCAAGCATATTGATTTTTACATGCCCCCATCCGTTTACGAGGAACTTCTGCACTTTGTTGAGGAAAACGAGCTTCCTGGCGATGCAGAGCTTGTTATTTATATCAAGCCTCCCAAACGATTTGAAATAATGGTTCCTGGATTTTTGCTCTATGAGTTGATTGAGGAGCTCAGGGCACGCATTGATAAGGGGCTTCGCGTGGCCGAGGAGGCTGTCCGCTCTCCCGAGGACAGCGCAAAGACCATTAATCGTCTTAGAAACAGGTACCGCAATGCGGTTCGGAGCGGTATCATTGACTCAAAAGAGGATGTGGACCTCATTCTCCTTGCTATGGAGCTCAATGGAGCTCTTGTTACAAGTGACCATGGCATCACAAGATGGGCTGAACGACTGGGAGTTAGAACAGTCAATCCAAAGGCTTTAAAATCCATTGTTGACAAGTATGTGAAAAAATAGGAGGAATTTTTATGCCGGAGAAATTAATTATCGAGCTTTCAAAGAAAGGCAGGAAGGGCTATTCTCTCCCTAAATTGGATGTTGAGGAGAGAAATTTAGCCGACCTTATCCCGGAGAAACTCATCAGGAAAAGTGAGCCAAATCTGCCGGAAGTGACGGAAAACGAGGTTGTGAGGCACTTCGTTAGGCTTTCAAACATGAATTACAACGTGGACAAGGGCTTTTATCCCCTTGGCTCGTGCACCATGAAATACAATCCCAAGATCAACGAAAAGCTTGCGAGACTCGAAGGATTTCTGAATATTCATCCGCTGCAGCCTGCATCCACAGTTCAGGGCGCTCTGAAATTAATGAAGACACTTGAGAATCTTCTTGCTGAAATTGCGGGGTTTGATGCCATTTCCCTTCAGCCGGCTGCAGGGGCGCACGGTGAGCTTACAAGCATGATGATTGTCAGAAGATACCATGAGAAGCAGGGGAATCCCAGAAAATACGTGCTCATACCAGATTCGGCGCATGGAACAAATCCCGCTTCTGTAACCATTTCTGGTTACATTGCAAAGCAGATAAAGTCCAACGAGCGTGGAAGGGTTGACCTCGAGGACCTCAAAAAGAATCTGAATGAGGAAGTTGCTGCATTCATGGTCACAAACCCCAACACCCTGGGGCTTTTCGAGACGGATATAATTGAAATATCGAAGATGGTGCACGATGTGGGTGGTTTGATGTACATGGATGGTGCTAATCTGAATGCTCTCGTGGGCTATATCAGGCCCGGTGACATCGGATTTGACGTTATGCACTTCAATCTCCACAAGACATTTTCCACACC
>WFZT01000207.1 GCA_015489415.1 Caldifarciminota bacterium
GATCAAAGATGGAGTCGCATTAAGCGTAAGAGAAAATGCACTTTTTGTGGGAAATGACCCGCAGAAGATATTTAAAACTGCGAAAGAGAAGCTCCCATCTGTTATCAAGAATTCGCCAAAGTGGACTTTTGATTCAAAAAATGTGTATAAACATCTGCTTGAGCTTGGTCGTAAGCCTGAGATATTTGATTTTGACATGATGCTTGCAGATTACCTTATGGAGCCCGAAAGGCCCAAATACGATTCATCCTACCTGGCAATGCATTACCTTGGGCTTGCCTTTGAGCAGGATGAACCTGAAGCGCCCGCCTACGAAGTCTCCCTTGTCCTTCAGACCCGGGAGTTTATTGAGGAAGAGCTTGAAAAACTCGAGCTCGCAAAACTTTATCGCGAGATTGAGCTTCCACTTGCCTATGTCCTTGCGAAGATGGAACATCGGGGCATTTTGCTTGATAGACAGAGGCTTAAGAAGTTGGATATTGAGATTCAAAAGCAGTTGATCAAGCTGGAGCAAAAAATCTATGAGCTCGCAGGAACCAAATTCAATATCAATTCACCAAAGCAGCTGTCCCACGTGCTTTTTGAGCGTCTAAAACTTCCACCTATAAAAAAGACAAAGTCGGGATACTCCACCGATGCAGAGGTTTTAACTAAGCTTGCAGCTATCCATGAGCTGCCGAAGACCATCTTAGAATTCAGGGAACTTTACAAGGTTCGGTCTACCTATGTGCTTTCATTGCTCGACCTTCAGGACCCCAAAACCGGCCGAATCCATCCCACTTATAATCAGACGGGAACCGCCACGGGCAGGATTTCATGCACAAACCCCAATATTCAAAATATCCCCATCCGCGGTGAAATTGGCAGAATGGTGAGGGATGCCTTTGTGGCGCCCGAGGGATACGTTCTCATTTCCGCTGATTACTCACAGATTGAGCTCAGAATTCTTGCACACATCACGGGAGATGAAAATCTAAAGAAGGCATTTTTAGAAGGTGAGGATATCCACAGGAAAACTGCTTCGTTTATCACGGGCAAGGCCCCTGAAGACGTGGATGAAAATGACAGGAGAAGGGCAAAGGTTGTTAACTTTGGCATAGCTTATGGTATGAGCCCATTTGGACTCGCGAAGGAGCTTGGAATCTCCAACGAAGAGGCCGCCGGGATAATTTTGAACTATTTCCTTTCATACCCACGTGTGAAGGAGTGGATTGACAGAACCCTCGAAGAAGCGAGGAAAAAGGGATATGTGACGACCATAATGGGTCGCAGGAGGTATGTTTACAACATTAACAATCCCAACCGCCAGGTGAGGGAATTTTTTGAAAGAATAGCCATCAATGCCCCTATTCAAGGCTCTGCCGCTGATTTGATCAAAAAAGCGATGATTGATGTGAATAAGGCATTTGAGGAGGAAGGGCTGGATGCTCATCTCATTATTCAGGTGCACGATGAGCTCCTTGTGGAGGTGAATGAAAAAGATTTTGAGCGTGCACGTGAAGTCATAAAGGAAAAGATGGAGAATGCGATAAAGTTAGATGTGCCAATAGTTGTAGATATTGGCTCGGGACACTCCTGGCTCGAAGCCCACAGCTAAAGCCTTAAAAACTATTTTGGCCTTGCTGTATCAAAAAATGGATCTCTTTGGTTTTGAGGTTAATGTACTATTTCTCGTGCAGGACAATGTAGTAGTTGCCTATGGCTGGCATTTTAACAAAGACAAAGCCAGAAAACATCTTGGAAAAATTAAGGAATACCACGCTCTCGGGGGCAGGATAATCAAATCGGAGTCACTTGAGGTATGGCTTGAAGAAAGGCTGAGGGGAGTGGTTATTGGAGGCGAGAAATTTAACCTCCCGGACATTGATTACACGAACAGAAAGGTTTATGAACGTATTATTGAGATTCCCCGAGGTAAAATGGCAACTTATTCAGAAATTGCGAGGCTGAGCGGTGTCCGTTTTACCGAAATGCTTGTAACTTTAACGCGAAATCCCTTTCAGGTACTGATCCCCTGTCACAGACTCTTAACCAATAAAGGCACTCTTATGGGCTTTTACCCCCTCGGAACCAGAGTCAAAAGAAAATTACTCGAATTGGAAGGGGTAAGTATTTGAAGATAACTAACTGTGTTTAGTAACAAAAGCGCAGGATAGTTCCTTTTAATTGGGAATTTATAAAATTCAATATAAAGCCCCTCACCCCGTCCCTCTCCCACGTCGTGGGAGAGGGGGATTAATTAATTTTGGATGTTTTGTTAGATTCTGATTGTGAATCGCACATTATTTTCATTATTATGTTCTTGGTAAATATAAAATATTTTCACCCATTCCACCCCGACCCTGCCTTCCCGGAGGGAAGGGAGGGAGTTCCATTAGCGCTTAAACCAGCATGACAGTTTGAAACTTTTACCAGAAGGCTTGTCCCGTCCTGATATATGTTTACAGTACAACTCCCCACGTGGATGATTATAAAACTATTAAAGGAGGTCACTTTTATGCCTGATAACAACAAACATTATACCGAAGCCCTAAAACTCAAGGTTATTAGGGAATTTGAAGATGGTGCCTCTATTAGTCATTTACGCAGAAAATACGGAATCGGTGGTAATTCCACTATTCAAAAATGGATAAATAAATACAGTCACAAGGCTCAAAAAACGTCAAAAATTAAAACAGACAACCAGGAAGAAGTTAGAAGGTTAAAAGAGAGAATAGCCCAGCTTGAGAAGGCTGTATTGAATTTAACAGTAGAGAAGCTGGTTCTTGAGAGCACATTAGAGGTATATGAGGAAGAGTATGGAGCGAGATTAGGTCAAAAAAAAGAACGCAGATCATCGAGAAGGC
This sequence comes from Caldifarciminota bacterium, assembly GCA_015489415.1. Classification (GTDB taxonomy): domain Bacteria; phylum Hydrothermota; class Hydrothermia; order B15-G9; family WFZT01; genus WFZT01. Next base: position 2,847 of record WFZT01000207.1, read on the forward strand.
GAAGCAGAAAGGAAAGGGAGAGAAAATAAAGATGGAAGCTATATGCAGAGTTAAAGGTATAAGTGACACTTGTCAAGAATTTTGTGTAAACCATCATTTCACTCCTCCTCATAAACTTCTCTAAACATCCTGTGTAACTCAGGTAATACACCCTTAAACCTCGGCTCTGGCTTACTCCACACACCTTCTCCCAA
>WFZT01000208.1 GCA_015489415.1 Caldifarciminota bacterium
ACTGGTGGAGTACTGTACGAAACGTGAGGGTTATGGTTGAAGATAAAGGTAAAAAGATTACTTACAGGATCAGCAATCCATACCATGAAAGAATAGAGGGTTTCAGCCTCTGGATTGACTCTGGCCCTCCGAAGGTTAAGTTTAAGAAATGTAGTGGCTATTACTTCCAGGAAAAAATGGGTGAGAACACAATATACCATATTGTTCTCACAATCCCACCTGGCACCTCATCGGTCGAAGTCAAGCTTCCATGAGCATGTTCGAAAAATATCAATTTATCTGGAATTTTAAGAGGAATTCCCCCACCTATTTCCTCCCCCACGCACTTCGTGCGTGGGGGAGGATGGGAGGGGGCAACATTCTCCACCATGTTCAACTACCATGAATTTAGGGAGTTTCTATGGTCTTTGAGGTAAAAAGCACCCTTGATGCCTTAATCCTCATTGTCACCAACTTTTTCATCATATATTTTGTTGTTTACGGTCTTATCAATATCTGGTTCTTTGTCGTTTTCCTCATTGATTTCATGGGGATGAGGCCGCGTGATGAAGAGATAGAAAATCCACCTCGAGTCTCCATCCTCGTTCCATCTTACAATGAGGAACGAGTGATAGTGAACACTGTAAGCTCCCTCTTAAATCTCGACTATCCCAACTTTGACATCATCGTCATAGATGATGGGTCCCGTGATGAAACGACACCAGAGCTTGTGAGACATTTCTCCATGGAGCCCGGAAATCTAACACCTATAGGAAAACTTAAAACAGCAAAAATCGAGCGGATTTATCAATCTAAAAAGTACCCCAATCTAATCCTGATTCGCAAAGAAAATGGGGGGAAAGCCGATGCCCTAAACGCGGGTTTAAATTTCTCAAAAAGTGAGATTGTGGTGACCATAGACGCTGACACCCTGCTTTCACCAAGGAGCTTGATGAGGATGGTGAGCCTCTTTAGAGAGAAAAACGCGGCCGCAGTGGGAGGCCTTCTGACGGTTTCAAACGATGCCGTCATAAAAAATGGTAAACCTATCAGCGCAAAATTTCCGTCAAATCTCTGGGTAGTCTTCCAGCTCATCGAATACCTCGTCTCCTACTCCATCGGTCGAGGAGCCTTGTCGAGAATAGACTCACTCCTCGTGCTTTCAGGTGCATTTTCAGCCTTCGACAGGAAGCTCCTTTTAAAAGTTGGTGGCTTCCTATCAAGATTTGCCCATAGAAAAACAACTGTATGCGAGGACATGGAGATCATTGTTAGACTCCATAAATTTCTGAAAGAGAAACGCATTCCACGCCCCATCAAATTTCATTTCTTCCCCATTGCCTGGACTGAAGTTCCATCAAAGCTCAAAAACATTCTGAGACAGAGGAACAGATGGCACCGCGGACTCGGGGAATCGCTCCTGATTCACTCAGATATGTTCCTGAACCCAAAATTCAGGCACATAGGCCTTTTTGCTGTTCCATACTACACTATTTTTGAATTTTTCTCACCCGTTGCCAAGCTCTTATCAACCCTGCTCGTTCTTGTCCTTGTATTTTTAAACCTTGTTCACTGGAAATTTGTAATAACCCTCTTTTTGCTCGTTGTTGTCCTGAACGGTCTCTACACTTCGCTTGTAACAACCCTGGTTGAAGTGAAATTCAAAAATATTTCAAGGGACAATATTGAGGCCATGAGGTTCAAAACACTTGGAGACTGGCTTAAACTTATAATCCTTTCGTTCTTTCTTGAGCCAGCCTTTGGAGTTATAAGAGCATTTGCCCAGCTCTGGGGTATTCTTGATCTTCTGAAAGGTAAATCAAGCTGGTATAAGTTCGAAAGAGAAGGAATTAAATTAGAGGAGGAATGAGCATGCTGAATTTGATTTTAATATTGACCCTTATTGGAAGCAGTGAGGGTGATCGACTCTGGCAACTTATTGACCAGGGTAAATATACCGCTGTTATTGAAGAGGCCAATCAATATATCAAAAAAGGAAACATTGAGAAGGATGTGCTTCTTGCCCTTGCGTACTCGTACAGAGTTACAGACAGCATTGATAAGGCCATAAAAATTTATTACAAAATCCTCTCTGTCAATCCCTCAGACTATGATGCACTCAGTGGACTTGCATTTACACTTTCATGGAAAGGAGACCTGGACAGTTCCATTAAGGTTTACAAAAAACTTCTAAAATCTTACAAAAATGACAGAGAGGCTTTGATGGGCATTGCGAGAGTCTATGGCTGGAAGGGTGACCTGAAGCAGGCAAAAAAATGGATAAAAAAGGCACTGTCTATCTATCCCGACTCTCCGGAAGTTTTAAAGCTCTGTGGAGACATATACACCTGGGACGATAATCTGAAAGAGGCGGCCAGATGCTACAAAAAGGCCCATGGGAAATCCCCGAAGGATGTTGAAATTGTCGTAAAACTGGCAAGGACTTACGAGTGGATGGGAGATTACAAAAACTCCTTAAAATGGTACAGGATGGCCCTAAGCCTTGATCCTCAGAACAAGGACGCTGTAAGTGGTATCAAGCGAATTAAAAATGCCAGAAAACCCACACTATCATTAAAATACTCCAACGGTCTTGAAATTGACTCTACCGCAAAGACAAGATGGAACTCCATGGTTCTGAATTTAAAAGGAAAATTAAACCGCTATCTTGGATACTCTCTTCGCGCCTCCGGATACAACGCGAGAAAAGTTGACACCTCACGGACAACATATTTCATGCAGCCGGGACTTATCTTCACTTACAATCCCTTCACCCTGACCGTTGCACCAGGATTTGGAACCACAAACGTCATGTATAGTGAACTCTCTTTCCAAAGAGATCCCGTTACCCTTAGAGCAATCTACACTGATGAAATCCTTGAGGATATCCATCTTATAAAAATCAAGCATCTGGAGCTAAACGGTGAACTTGACATGTTTGGTTTTGAGCTCAAAACCGGATATGACAAAGGCCAGATTCCGTATGATAACAACTCACGCGTGATTTTTGATTTTACCCTTATCCGCAACCTGATCAGCACCCCTGTGAGCTTGAAAATACTTTACTCTTACGGATACAAGGATTACGCAAACTGGTCTCCTTACTACTACTCACCATCTGATTTTAATTCTCATTCATTGGGGGCAATGCTTTTTAAGAGTCTTGGTAAAGGTTACATTTATGCCGATTTCAGCCGGTCCTTTTACGGCCAGCCCCAGATGCTCTCCACCTCGGCCGAGGCAGGTTTCAGGAACTTTTACGTTTCAATCTCGTACTTCAAGACATCTGAAAATTACAGCTACACCAACATTTCTGCGGGTTTGACAACAAGGTTGGGATTTTAATGAGCTTTATAAATGATGGAGTCGAGTGAATATAAACACACCGAGCAAAAAGGTGGATGAAATGATGTTGATTACCCATTCCACCCCATTTTCTCAAATGGGAAGTATGGAGTTTTATCATCGCTTAAACAAGCAGAGTCGAAACCTCTGTCAGGAAGCCAGGAAATTTCCCCTCCTTCCCTCCGGGAAGGAGGGGTTAGGGGAGAATGGGGAAATACCGTGCACTTATAAGCCCATACTCTCGCTGTATTCAAAAGTGACTTCTTTAAAAGGGGCAAAAGCATGAAGACAAGGGTTGCCATTCTTATAATACTCATACTTGCGGTTTTAGGGCTCTCCTTTGAACTTTATAGAATCGAAAAGCAGTACCTTTCACCCAGGGTCAAAAAGGTTGAGAAGGAAGTAGTAAAGAAGGTGGGGGTCAATCTCACCCCGGAGGAGGTCCGAAGACGTTCAAAGAACCTCAAAATTTACTCTCGAGTAAGCGGTGAACACTTCGAGGTATTGAAGATTGTGTCCCGTGCCGGTGGCACAGTGGACACCGTTTTTACACCGTTTTTTGTTAAAGGAATTAATTTCGGGCCTGCCCTTCCTGGCACATACCCTGCCCAATTCGCCCCAACACGAGAGGATTACTCAAGATGGCTCAGAGAGATGGGGCAAGCAGGATTTAATGCTATCCGCCTTTACACCGTTCTCCCCCCAGATTTTTACAGTGCCCTCTCGAGCTACAACATGAAAAATTCTGCCCATCCCATTTTTCTGTTTCAGGGCATATGGGTACCTGTTCCTGATAGCGAGGACTACCTGAACGAGCAGTTTGATCTTGAGATCGAGAAGGAGATTGAGAAAGCAGTTGATGCCATCCATGGTAGAAATGAATACTTCGTGGACGTTTCCCAGTACACCTTTGGATATATCTTTGGCAGAGAATGGGAA
>WFZT01000209.1 GCA_015489415.1 Caldifarciminota bacterium
CCCCTTTTACCGAGAAAAATCCGGTGTTTTCACATGATGGTAAAAGAATAGCTTACAAAACCCGACAGGGAACCCTCTGGGTGATGGATGCAAATGGGGAAAATCGTCGTAAAATAGCGGATTTTAACGATGTCCTGTGGATTTCCTGGTCATGGGATTCAAATTGGCTTGCCTTCTCCCGAACCGCTCTTGGGTGGAGAGAGGATGTATATGTGGTTAAAGTTGACAGTAACATGGCACCGGTCAATATTTCAGACCACCCAAATGATGATTACAAACCTATGTGGTCTTATGATGGTCGAAGAATTTCCTTTGCCTCGAGAGATGAAGAGGGGAATCTTTTTATCAAATATGTAATTTTGAGGAAAGAGGATGCCGACAAAGACGCAAAATACTTCAAGTCTCTCAAAGACTCCCTGAAATCTGCACCTGAGGTTAAGATTGACTTTGATGATATCGGTAGCCGAATCCGGACAGTTTACAAATTCCAGGGAGGTTACAATTACTATACATCTGATAAATGGGGACTGAACTTTCTCATTCAGGCAGAGGACTTAAACTCAAATGACATCTGGATGACAGACCTCTCCGGGCACAGGGTCAAAAGAATTACAAAAGACAACGTCGAACCCAAGATGTTCTTTTTCAGTGGCAAAAAGATTTACTACCTAACGGGAGAAGGTGAGATTTTCGAATCAGACTTTGAAGGAAATTCCAATCCCATGCCCTTCCATCTGCAGATTCTGGTGCACAATGGAACTTTTAGAAAGGCCCTTTTTGAAGAGCTCTGGTGGGCGCTGAATGATGGTTTCTACGATCCCAATTTTCATGGCGTCAACTGGAAAGAGATGTTCAAAAAATACTTGCCTTATGCCAGAAATGCCTACGAAAATGAGGACTTTTACCAATTCGTGAGGTATATGCTCGGTGAGCTAAACGCATCGCACCTCGGAATCTGGGGAAGTGATGATGAATTTAGCGAAAAATCGGGAGTAATCGGGATTGTGCCGGCAAAAACCAGGAAGGGAATAAAAGTTTTGCATGTGATTTACAATTCTCCTGCATACGAAGCGGGTATTGCAAAAGGTGATGTTTTGATGAAAATAGACGGTGTGAAGTTAGATACCATCAAAAATTACTACAGTGCACTCATCGGGAAGCGGAATAAGAAGGTAAAAATTATCAGAATCCATGAGGGAAAAACTGATACGCTCAAGGTTAAGGCTATTTCTTACTGGAAACTCAGAAGGATGATTTACAAAGAGTGGGTGAGGGCCAACAAACAGTTTGTGGATAGTGTTTCCCACCACAAACTCGCATACATCCATATCCGGGCAATGGATATGGAGAGTGTGAAAGAATTTAAGCGGGAGCTCTATGCTCAGAGAGACAGAAAGGGACTTGTTCTGGACATTCGCTACAATGGAGGAGGCTCCACCCATGACATTATTCTCAATATCTTGAGAAGAACCCATTATCTTTACTCAGTGGAAAGAGGTGAGAAGAAAAAAGAGTACAGTTCGCTCTTTTCATGGGACAAGCCCGTGGTTTTGATTATCAACAGTAATTGCTATTCAGATGCTGAAATTTTTCCTGCCGGTTTCAAGCAGCTCAAGCTGGGTAAGGTTGTAGGAACACCTACTTTTGGGGCTGTGATAGGGACAAACAATATCACTTTATTTGATGGAATAACGGTTTTTCGTGTCCCGAGTGAAGGCTGGTATCGACTCAATGGGAAAAGTCTGGAGCTCGGTCCAGTCCAGCCGGATATTTACGTGGAGAATCCACCGATTTACGACAACACCACTGGTGACCCCCAGCTCAAAAAAGCAATTTCAGTTTTGATGGAGGAGATAAGGTGAGGGTTTACATTTTGAATTTTTAAGATTTCAAGCGGAATGCCCCCTCCCTGAATCCCTCCTCCACAAGCGAAGCTTGTGGGGGAGGGAGGAACTTGTTGAAGCTTTGGAGCACAAGCTTCGCTTGAGAAGGAAAATTTTTTGATGTTCTGGTTAAGGATAATTATGAAACAATTCACTAAGCTTACGGGCACAGCTTTTAGGTCAAACCAATTGAGACAGCAAGTTAAATTACTTCCTCTCCCCGCATAAATTCTTAGCGGGGAGAGGATAAAGGTGAGGGGCTACAACTTAAATTTTTAATTTTTTAAAGCGGTATGCCCCATCCTGATCCC
>WFZT01000210.1 GCA_015489415.1 Caldifarciminota bacterium
ACGCTCAATATTTGAACACTCTCTTTATACGGTATAAACGAATATATCCTTCCGGTAAAAATTGTTGATTTAGTGCGAAAAATTGAATTTCCCGCCCAGATTGCGTTGTATAAATATACATGAAAAGCAAAAACATGGGTGATGTCAGGGAGTAAGGTGGGGGGCAAATTTTTCATTAAAAATTAAAGGTTTTGAAATTTTTCGAACAGGCTCGCCTGAAGAGATTACTTTTTAAGTTCTTTGTCCAAATTTAGATAAATCCGAAGATGCAACTACCTCACAATTCCCGATACTGGCAGCGACAGGCAGATTCCATCTCCATAATCATTCTGAAGGTCGAGAACATAGATATACTCACCTGAATTCGTTGTGTTTTGATTGAGGACAACATTAAAATCTACCCACAATGAAGAAAGCCTCTATCATCCTTTTAATCCTTTCGGTTTTGCTACTAAAAATGAATATCCAGATTTCTGTGAAATTGGCACTTTTTGCAATTTTTTTGCTTGCCCTGTCTGCCGAAGACCTCTGTTCATCCTGGCCATTAATAACGCTTGTTTTCTTTATTATTTTAACAGGTCTCAAGCTGCTTCAATTCGATTTTTATATATCCACGGGATTTGACCTCGGCATAAGAGCGAGCATTTTGCATAACCTTGCCTATCATGGAAGACTTTTTGATAGCTTGAATCAAACGGGCGGATTCTCCGGTCACATATGGCCGATTGCTTACCCTCTCTTCCTGCTCATGTATATCTGGGATGATCCGAGGATTCTGCTCATTACCCAGAGTTTTTTCATCTCCCTTATCATTCCTGCCGCATGCCTTTTATTCAAGGCCTTAAATCTGGAAAAACGGCATAGAACAATCCTTCTGAGTATTGTCATATTTAACATTTACCTCCACCGTGTAAGTGGATTTGATTTTCACCCTGAGGCACTTGGAATCTCTATTTTTATTCTTGGAATTTATGCCCTGGAGAAGAGAACGTATGGAATATTTTATTTATCCCTTCTCCTGACCCTGATTTTGAAAGAAGATGTGACCATCGCGTGGATATCTCTGGGATTCTACTACTGGTTTAAAAATAAGAAGGATGCGTTGAGAATATTTATACCCACAGTTATTTATGGAATACTGGCCGCAATACTCGTGCTCAAATACGTAAATCTTGGAATGATGGCAGGGGCAAATTACTCCGGTAATTTTAGCATAACTTCAAGAATAAAACCTGTTACCGAATTTTTCCTTAGTTTTGCTTTCCTTCCTATCCTGACCGTGAAAGGTATAGTTTCGTATATTCTACCCCTTTTTGAGCATATTTTGAGCTCTAAACCTATTCATTATCAGCTTAAATGCCAGTACTCAGCTATGTTGATCCCATCTGTACTCCTTGCCTCTATCATTGCACTGAAAAGGGTAAAATTTAAAAGGAATTTGCTCATGCTCCTTGTTATTGTTGCCGGTCTTTTCTCTGTAGATGAAGGATTAGTGGAAAGGTACATTGCTTATGACCGAATTGATTCAAAAAGAAAGGCTTATCTTGATGAGATTATTAATGAATTGCCGCAGGATGAAGTGGTAAGTGCCGGGAATCATATAACCCCACACCTTGTTACAACGCACAGGGTGTATCAATTCCCGTTGATTAAAGATGCAGACCTGATTGTAATAGACACCACATGGCACGATTTTACGCCACTTACAGCAGATTCAGGAATGAAATTTTTATCTCAGGTGATCAAAAGCGGGAATTTCAAGGTTGTCTCCGATAGTCTTGGCGTTCTCATTTTAAGAAAATCTTCTTATCGATAGGAGGCACATCTTTGGCTAATCCAGCAACGCCTGGACTTTTAAATCAATCGAATTTTTTCCGGAATAAGATTAATGAACGTTTTGTTTGTGCGAAAACTTTATTTCTTGACGATTTTATGCGGTAGATTTATCCTTTTGAGACCACTACTGAAAAATAGGAGGTATTTAAATTGGCTAAATGGAAGGATTTGAAGATCCATATCCGGGAGGACTTATGTAAAAAATGCGAAATCTGCGTTAACATCTGTCCTACCGATGTTCTCGCCACCAACGAAGAGGGTTACCCTGAGGTGGTGGCGCTCGAGAGATGTACAGGTTGTATGCTCTGTGAAGACCATTGTCCTGATTTTGCAATCTGGGTAGAAAAAGACGGTGACCATCCCGAGCATCCAGGCTGGAAATACCTTAGAATGAACCACATGCCAAATGTATGGTGTCCGGGCTGTGGAATTGGAGCCATTTTCTATGCGCTTTTGAAAGCAGTGGAAAAGCTTGGAATTCCAAAGGATAAGATTGCAATGGTTTCAGGGATCGGTTGTACCGGAAGAATGCCTGGTTATGCAGACTTCAACACACTGCACACCACACACGGTAGGGCCCTTGCCTTCGCAACTGGTATAAAACTTGCCAACCCAGATTTGACCGTTATCACCGTGCTTGGTGATGGTGACGGACTCGCCATAGGCGGTAACCATTTTGTTCATGCTGCAAGAAGAAACATCGACATGCTAACAATTGTTGTAAACAACTTCATCTATGGAATGACAGGTGGACAGGTCTCACCTACTACACCAAGAGATTCCTACGCAACTACAGCGCCGTATGGCCAGGCCGAAAAGCCCTTCGACGCGTGTGAGGTGGCAAAGGCTGCGGGAGCAAACTTTGTTGCGAGAAGCACCACTTACCACATTACAATGACTCAGAGATTCATGGAGCAGGGATTGAAAAAGAAAGGATTCTCTCTCGTTGAGGTGCTTTCCCAGTGCCCGACATATTACGGAAGGCTCAACGACATGGTCGATC
>WFZT01000211.1 GCA_015489415.1 Caldifarciminota bacterium
AAAGTGAAAAGCCGATGAAAATAGCGGTACTTGCGGTTGGCTATGGAGACGGCTATCCAAGAGCACTCTACAGGGATGGTGAGGTGTTAATTCATGGAAAAAGGGCGAAGATCGTCGGTGTTATCAGCATGGATTTGACGACTGTTGATGTCTCCCATATCCCGGAAGTGAAACTTGGCGATGAAGCCACCCTGATTGGTCGAGACGGTGACGATGAGATCACGGCCACAGAGCTTGCAGGCCTTATCGGCACTATCAACTACGAAATCACCACTGGATTACTACCAAGGGTTGAAAGGATCCCTGTTGGTGATTAAGGCACACGCAAAGATCAATCTCTCCCTTTTTGTCACCGGTTTGAGAGATGATGGTTATCATGAGATCAAGTCTATTTTTCTTAAAATTGGGCTCTTCGACGCGCTTAAAATTATTCCGTACTGGAAGCCCTCTGTTTTTTCATCAAAGGGCCCGCAGGGTGAAAAGAACCTTGTCTGGAAAGCTTTAGAGAATCGTCCCTACAGGATCGAGATTAAAAAAAACATTCCCATCGGCTCGGGTCTTGGCGGTGGGAGTTCGGATGCCGCCGCAGTTCTCAATTACTTTGAGAATGAAGTCAGAAAGGCAATAATAAAGGGGCTTGAGATAGGCTCGGACGTTCCATTTTTTCTTTATGAATCCAATGCAGCCGTGGTCGAGGGCAGGGGAGAGGTTATAAAACCATTTGAGATTAAATCTTCTTTTTTTGTTGTGATTTACCACCCCGGGATAAGCTTTTCAACATCTGAGGGGTATCACGAAATCAAAAGACGTTCCCTTTACTTCCCGCCTAAGGAAGCAGATGAGAAGCTCATGGAGATTAAAAAGTTGCTTTTTAGTGGCAAAATTTGTGAGCTTGGACCATTTCTTTACAACACGTTTGAGGAGATACACAGCGAGGAATTCATTCAGGATTTTAAAAATCTTATGAAAAAGTATGGGGCCTGTGGAAGTCTAATGACTGGTTCCGGCTCTGCCCTTTTTGCTATCTTTGAAGAATTCCCTGGAAAGCTGTATGCGGATTACGGGGAGAAATTTATTTTTACAAGTGTATTAACAACTTAACCTTTATCTTTGCAGTCGAGCCTGTCTTTTATGCTTTTTAACTCTTTCATGACCTCTTCACTGTTCTTGCTGCTTTTGTAGGACATCATGATGATCTTTATTGAAATCAGTAGGACACCAATTTCCAGAAGAAGGTCACGTGTTAGCCCCTTTACCCACAGTGCAACGATAAAAAGAAGAAAAGTCAGGATAATGATAATCATAGAGCCCGTGTCAATATGCTTTCCCATATTTTTCTCCCTGTTACACTTTGTTTATTACCTCGCCAAAAATTGAAAGGATATAGTGGGCAACTTCTCCTTTGGTCATGACTGGTTCCAGAACAGGTACCCTAGCAAGGATGTAAATCAGGAATCCTGCAAGAAAAAATCCTTCCGTTGCCCCGAGGAAGAAGCCCAGTATCCGGTCTATGGTTGATAAAGCAAGCGCCTTAAAAAGTTTGTGTAAGATATTTCCAATTAGCGTCATGGATAGGAGAAAGGCAAAAAATATGATGAGAAATCCAAGTATTTTCCTCAAAAGTGGGTGATGCACTTGAATGTGGATGAACTTGTAAACCCAATCGTTATATTTGATGCCAAGAACAATACCCCCAAAGAGACCTATGAGGGAAAAGCCCTCTTTTATCATCCCACGCAACAACCCACGAAAGGCAAATATGAGAATCAGCGAGATGACGATTATGTCGGCAACAGTGAACTGGTAGTTCAGAACTCCACCACCTCCGCTTTCATCTCATCAAGGTCGAGGTTGGCAAGGGTTCTCTTGCCTGTCAGATAGCCGCAGGCCTCTCCAGGGTTCAGTATCAGCGTATTCCCAACCTTTCTATTGTCGATTTTGTGAAGGTGGCCATAGAGGATAATGTCAAAATCTCCGGATTTTGCAAGGGATTCCACCTCGATGGGCTCGTGCATCATTAAGATTTTTCTGCCATCGAGCTCTAACTTTACCGGTTTCAGTTCTTTGAGCTCGTAACCGTTCAGCTCGAACTTTTTCTTCAGAAAGAATTTTTCCCCGTCGTTGTTGCCAAGAAGGGCAATGACTTTGCCGGTATAGACAGACTTTATAAAATCCGAGACAAAGGGTGAAATTATGTCACCAAGGTGCAGGGTAAGTTTTATACCCCTTTCCTCAATCAATTTAAATGCCCTCTCTATCGCCTCTTTGTTGTCATGTGTATCGGAAATTACTGCAACCTTCATTTCCTGCCTCCTTGGTTTATTTGACGCCGGAAAGGTACTTTTCTTTTACATATTTTAAAGCCTGTTCCTTTGTTTTAATAACTCCCTCGGCAAAAAGGTCATCAACATCTTCGAGAATTTCTTTGAAGATGGGAGAGGGGGTAAGACCGAGATTGATTAAATCATTCCCTGTGATGATCCTCTCTTTTTTCCTGGATTTTTCATTTTTGATTTCTACCATCATTCTGAGCAGTTCTTTATGCCCCTCAAAACCACCCTCCTGTGGGGGTGATGCCATGGCATCAGCAAAGGCAAATAGCATTAAAGGAAATGCGAGGTCTTCCAATTTCCTGAGGTATCGGTTGACAGCCCTTTTTGTACGATCACTTTCCCGCGCAATCAGGTGAGGATGCATGTGTGAGCGAATAAACTGGCAGATTTTCTCCTTCTCAAAATTTGAAAACTTCAGCCTTTCCGCCACTCCTTCAAAAATATTGCACCCTTCTTTGTCATGGCCGTAAAAATGGGTTCTTCCTTCCTCATCTCTGGTCAGCGTGGCGGGTTTGGCCACGTCGTGGAAAAGTGCGCCAAGAAGCATGATTGCACGCCACTTCTTATCCTGGATGTAACTTTCGAAATATTTTCTGTAAGGGGCGAGAAATTCAACTTTATCCAGATTCTCTATAAGATAATGGAGCTTTTTTACGGCAAGAATCGTATGCTCAAGAAGATTTTGACGTCCATAGTAAACCTGCCATGTGTCTCTTAGAGGTAAAAGCTCAGGAAATATCTCAAATAGAACCTCTGTTTCAACCATTAAGTCAAGTGCACGGGGTAGGCATTTACCGGCGAATGTTTCCATTATTTCAAAGTGGATTCTTTCGGCTGCGACTCTTGCAAGTCCATTTTTTAATTCCCTGAACCAGTTCAAAGTTTCGGGTTCTATCTCAAAGCAGAATTTTGACAGGAACCTGAAACCTCTAAGGATTCTCAGGGGATCGCTTGATATGTTTCCTTTCGAAAACGAGCGTATTAAGCCATGTTTTAAGTCTTCAAGTCCTCCTGTAGGGTCAATAAGTTTGCCTGGCTCATTAATGTAAACGGCCATGGAATTTATTGTAAAATCACGAATTTTTAAATCCTCTATGATGCCCGCCCCTTTTATAGAAGCGACATCCATCCAGGCATCCTGTCCGAGGATTATTCTAAACTGCCCCATCTCCTCTTTAAGCGGAACGATTCTATTCCTGAATCTCTCCTTAAATTTTTTTAAGAATTCATCGAGGTTTCCCTCAACTGCTATGTCAATGTCATTCGAGACAGGTTTCTGCACTATTTCATCGAGATTTTCGGGGATATGGTAGGAGGTGGACATAAGGAGGTCTCGTATAAATCCACCTACAAAATAAACTTTACCCTCAAAGTTTTTCAGAAATTCCAGGATTTTCGGGTTCATTTTATTTAAGGACGATGAGTTTTTTCTGGTAAACTTTCTTGCCGAGGATTGCCCGGATGAAATATGTCCCGGGCTTCAAGTCCTCGGTGTTGAAGAGTAGGCGATGAGTTCCAGACCCCTTAAAGCCTGAGTCAATTAAATACAGGGTCTGTCCTCCACTATTGATCAACTCGATTTTAACAAATACCGGACTTTTCAGATTGTACTCAATAGATGTAAGAGCACCTGTTGGATTGGGATAAAGCTTGAGGAGACCGGAGTCTGGCCTTGCGATTTCCGCTACAGGAGAGTTTAGAGAAATTTTGTACGTGGTATCAGCTACAAGATCGTACAGGACGGTGATTCCTGAGTCAGGACTGTAAATTTCAATAGAATCAATCTCCTGAGGGGCACTAAAAACAATTTTATCCCCTTTGAAAACCCTCGTCTCTATGCCGAGATTCGAGTAAAGTTTCGCTACTGAGAGCCATGAGTTGGAAACAGGATATATTTTCAGTGCGACAAAATGGGCATCTTGAAGCTCGTTCTCAGCCAGAATAAGCCTATCCCCGTCATAGAAGGCGACATCAGGGATATTGTCATTGTTAAAATCGCTTTCAAAAATTCTGGAGGCTCTACCTATATCCTCTGAAATCGAGACGAAGGTATTGGGTTCAAAGTTGCCGTTACCTGTATTCCTGAGGATTGAAAAACTGTGGTCAGTGAATAGTACCGCAATATCCTCGTAGGTATCCATGTCAAAATCACTAACTGTGAAGTCAGCGACATTATCTGCTATAACTTCGTTTGAATCGTCCATGATCGAGAGGGTGCCATCGGGGCTAAGGTTAACAATATCGAGCCTGCCATCGTTATTCAGATCTGCTACTTCAATTTTGCTTGATTCCTGTCGTCTAACTTCAAAGACCTGTGGCGGTATTCCTTTTTCTTTACCAAAAGTTTTAAGTGAGCTATCCGAAGCGAGAAGATATTCGAGCACACCTGATTGATTTTTTATGGGAATAAACCTTCTGCTCATTGACTGGAGAGCCACAGGAACATATTCAAAGCCGCCTTCTCCGAGAAAAACCACATCTCCACTCCCGGGATTTGAAAGGTAAAGATCAAGGATACCGTCCCTATTAAAATCAACTACCGCAAGAGAGGTGAAACCTGAGGAAACAAGCGTATGGTCAAATACCTGTGTAAACCCGTCTATCCCCGTGTTTTTCAATATTTTTAGCTCTTTCCCTTCCTCGAGGATAGCTATATCTTCACTTCCATCACCATTCAAATCCGTTGTTACAAAATCTGTAATCTCGGCTGAGGTGCTTACAGGAATTTCCACATACAATCCATGGTTATCGTTCTGGAAGAATAAAAGCCCATTACTCGTTGACGCAAGGATATCCTTAGCGCCATCTCTATTAAGGTCTGTGAAAATAATTTTTGTGGCGAGGGGAATATCCACAGTTTTGACAATTTTAAAATTTGGCAAACTGAATGTAAAAATTAATGCAAGGAAGAATTCCATAGTGGTTTTATGTTAATTTTACCGCACTGATTTTTCAATGGTAAAGAGAGTGTCGGAAAATACCCCCTTCCCTGCCTCCCCCACGCACTTTGTGCGTGGGGGAGGAGACAGGTGGGGGGATTCATCTTTAAATCTGATTTTCTCCTAATTTTTTCCGAGCAGACTCATGATAAAAACAGTCACCAGGGTGCTTTTTCTTCTTTGTCCTCAAGGAAATATTTAAGCGTCAGGCCCTGCTCGTCTATTACTCCGTAGGTGAAATGCCAGAGCCAATCACCTGTGGACATAAAAATTCCGTAGTCAAACTTTTTTATGAGGGGATAATGGATGTGGCCGTGTATCACCGCATCGTATCCATCCTTTAAAATTTCATGAACCGTGGGATTCACAGGATTTTTTAACTCTTCTCTTATTGACCTCACTCGGGATTGCCTGGAGACAAAATGGGCAAGTGCCACACCAAGATCAGGATGTAACAAGCGATACAGAAATTTTGAGACCCTATTTCCCATGATGAGTCTCGTTAATCTGCCACCGAGGTCAGTTTTTCGCAGTACATCTCCGTGGGCAAGGAATATCTTCTTCTCACCAAATTGGAGCTCAAAATCCTCGGGATAGACTTCCATCCCTATACTTTCAAGGAATCCATTTGCCCACATATCGTGATTCCCGCCCACAAAAATTACTCTGTGATTTGTAGTGAAATCTGATAAGTGTTTCAAAACATCAAAGTAGATTTTTGGGATGACGCTCTTGTATTCAAACCAGAAATCGAAGATGTCCCCAAGCAGGACAAGCACATCCGCCTCATTTTTTATATCCTCGAGGAAACTGAAGAAGCGTTCCCTCCTCTCAAGATCAGGAAACTCTGGCAATTCCAGGCCAAAATGACTATCCGACACGATAAATATTTTCAATTTCCAACCCTCTTTACAGGAGAATGATAAATCAATCCTACAATGGGCTCAACTACGAAAATCGGCAGGAGCCATAAAAAAGACGCCCCAAGTTTCCACATAAGAAGTGCAGTGGAATTGTAGAAAAGTGAAATCATACTCATCCCGGTTGTGTTTAAATAACTCTTCACATCTAACTTTTCCGGGAAATTGCCGGTCTTTTTTAACATGAGAAAGGGTAGAAAAGAACCTACAGCCGGAATTAAATACAAGAAAAGGGTATAGGTATTGGCTCCGCCGCTTCTAAAGTAATAAACCGTCAAAAAAACAATAGTTTCCGGCACAATAATAAGGAAAATGTAAGCCAGCATTGTCAGTATTTTAAACAAAAAGGTGTGATATTACACCCACCTATTTCAGAGATCATCGACTCTGCATGGTATTCGTGGACTTTAGAGCACATTTTCAGCAGGTATAACTCTCTATAGATTTTTTAAGGAATCCCCCCACCTTTCTCCTCCCCCCACGCACGAAGTGCGTGGGGGGAGGTTGGGAGAGGGGCAACTTTTCTCATCGAGATGAACTTACCAATAATAATTACGTCTGCCTATTTATCCGGTGATGAGATACCGTAGCTCTTAAGCTTTCGATAAAGTGTAGAAGTGTCGATCCCGAGGGCCTCGGCCGCCCGCTTTTTGTTCCATTTAAAGACATCAAGTGCCTTGAGGATATACCGCTTTTCAAGCTCATCAAGGGTTATGATGGTTTCCTTGCTCAGGTTTTCAATTTCCTCTTCAGAAAAGGTGGCAATTCCTGCTTTGTCCTTGATATTGTCAGGGAGCACATCCACGTCTATTACATCCTCAGGTGACATGATGTACATGCTTTCTATGGTGTTTTCGAGCTCTCTAACGTTACCTGGCCAGTCATACTGCATAAAGATGTTAAGCACCCTACTGGTGATAGTTTTGGAACCCATTCCGTATTTCAACTCCATCCTTTTCAGGAAATAGTTCACAAGAAGGGGTATATCACTTTTTCTCTCCCTCAGAGGTGGCAAGTTAATTCTCACAACATTAAGCCGGTAATAAAGGTCTTCTCGAAACTCTCCTTTTCTCATCAATTCCTCGAGGTTCTTGTTTGTGGCGGCGATTACCCTGACATCAACCTTTTTCATCTTTTCTGAACCGACCGGGAAAAACTCGCCCTCCTGTAGCACTCTCAATAGTTTTACCTGTATCCTTGGTGAGGCTTCGGCTATTTCATCAAGGAAAATCGTGCCTCCGTGTGCCTGCTCAAAAAGCCCTGTCTTGTCTTTGTAGGCTCCGGTAAAGGACCCCTTAACATGACCGAAAAGTTCGGATTCCACAAGGTCTTCCGGGATTGCCCCTATATTGACTGCGACAAAGGGGCCACCTGCTCGCTTACTCATCTTGTGGATGGCATTGGCGATGAGCTCCTTCCCTGTACCACTTTCACCGGTGATAAGAACATTTACATCAGATTTTGCAACAGTTTTCGCCGTTTGAAGGGCCCTCAGGAATTTTTCGTCTTTTCCAATAATGTCAGGAAATATCAGCGCTTTATACCTTTCTACCTCTCTTTTCAGCTCTATGTTCTCAAGCTTTACCCTTCTTGCCTCGAGGGCCCTTTTTGTAATCAGATTGATCTCTTCCAGTTTCAGGGGTTTTGTCAGGTAATCGTAGGCACCAAGTTTTATGGCCTCCACGGCTGAATTTATACTTCCGTATCCTGTGATGATGACAACCTGCACATAAGGGTCAATTTTTTTAATGTACCTCAGCACATCCATTCCGTTTTCTTCGTAGCCTTTAAACACCAGGTCCAGCAGTACGAGGTCCGGTTTCCATGACTCCACGAGTTTCTTGGTATCATTGGGGTTTGCCGCTGTTTTTACCTCGTATCCTTCATCCTTTAAAACAGCACTTAGAAGTCTAATGATATTGGGCTCGTCATCAGCTAACAGGATTTTCTCTTTCTCCATTCCCTTTGCCCCTGTATTTTTTGAGTAAAATCACGAAGGCTGTTCCTACTCCCTCATAAGAATACAATTTTAGTTCACCACCGTTCAATTCCACAAGTCTTTTAACGATACTCAAACCAATACCTGTTCCCTCTTTTTTAGTTGTAAAAAATGGCAGGAAGACCCTGTCGATATCCTCATAAGGAATTCCAGGGCCATTGTCCTCAACTATAACCGCCACTTCATCCTCTTTGATTTCCAGTGGAATTTCATGCTCGGTTTTGTTAAAAATAACATAAGGCTTTGTACCATCGGTAAGAACTATGCTGATAAATCCTTCCTTTTTCTCAGAGCCGATGATCGCCTCGTAGGCATTTCTCACCAGATTAAGTAAAACCTGCTCAAGATTGCTTTTGCTAAATTCTACAAAGACATCAGGACTTGCAATGTTTGAAATCAAGTAGTTAACTGCTTCAACATCCGCAATTGCCTGAGCCGCATTCTGTGCAATAGTTGAGAACTCTTTTCCAATAGGAAATATTGAAGGTTTAAAATCACCGCCACTTGTAAACATTTGGAGAGTATCAACGAAATTTGTGATCCTTACGATGTCTTCTTCTGCAATTTCAAAAATGTCCTTCTCATTGGGAGTGAGCTCAAGGTTGTTTCTCCTAAAAATCTCCTGAGCCTTCCCGATGGCGACGCTCAATGAATTTAAAGGTATCCTTATCTCATGGCCTATCTGGGCCGTGAATTCTCCGATGGCAGAGTATCTATCCTTTACCCTCAATCTTCTTTCCATCTCCTTAACTTCAGTTATATCCTGGAAAACAACGATCACGTATTTTATGTTCTCGTCCAGCTCGTCCCATACGTAGGAAAGTGAAAGACCTATGGGTTTAGCTTTCTTTTCGCACTTTATGGTGATTTCTTCCCTGTCAATGGTGTCCAGATTTTTTATCGCATCTTCCAGCCTTTTCGCAAAGTCGGGTTTCAACATTTTGAGTTCATCCATGTTAGTTGGTGGAATTTTCGTGAGCCCCAGAATGGTCTTTGCTGAATTGTTGAGGTAGAGTATGTTCCCCCGGGGATCAAACACGATAAGTCCGCTATTAAGACTGTCCACGATGTTTTTGAGGTCTACCTTGGCCTGAGCTGCCTCAGCCTTCGCTTCCTGAGCCTCAATTTTTGACC
Source organism: Caldifarciminota bacterium (assembly GCA_015489415.1). Taxonomy (GTDB): domain Bacteria; phylum Hydrothermota; class Hydrothermia; order B15-G9; family WFZT01; genus WFZT01. The sequence goes on from WFZT01000211.1 coordinate 9,326, forward strand.
TCTCCAGAAATCTGCTCGCGTAGGTGAGAAGAGCACCTACAACCATAAAGAAGATTACCTTGAGAGTCACGATCACGTTGATCTGGAGTGAGCGAAGTTTCTTTAGGTCCTCAGGGGAGATAAAACCTTTGTAAGGTGTATTAATCCCGAAGTAGTTAAGAGTGGCAATGGCAAATACGGTTAAAATCACCAGTGTAGTGAAAAATATCACGCCTTCATAGGCAAAAAAGCCAAATGCCTCAAAGAGGATGAAAAAGTAGAGATAAAGGAAATCGCTGAATATTCCACCGGTGAAGAAGACCGTCGTGGTAATGATGATGTAATCCAGGAAGAGGGACAGTGCAACGTATTCATGTGCGAGGTCGTTATTTTTAAATCTATCGTAAAAGTGAAGTGACAAAATCGAAATTCCAACAAAGGTGAGGATAAGAAGACCGATTTGACCGGATGAATGGTTTCTCAGAAGGGGATAAATGGACAGCAAAATTGCAGCCACTATCAGCACGCGGGATAGGGTTACGAGTTTGAAAATTGCTATTGAGTCCCGCTTGAAGAAAAAGTCGTCTGCGAATAAATTCCGCGATGAAAATCTCATTTTATTGCCGAGGCAAGATTGAATATTGGCAAGTACATTGCAAGAAGAATACCGCCAACCACTCCCCCGATAAATACGAGCATTACAGGCTCAATTATGGATGTTAGTGCGCTTGTCGCAGCATCCACCTCTTCTTCGTAAAAATCTGAGACCTTGTTAAGCATATCACTCAATCTACCGGTTTTCTCACCGATCTCGATGAGCTGCGTCACAAGAGGAGGAAAAACACCGCTCTGTCTCAGGGGACCTGCAATACTTTTACCCTCACCTACACTCTTTCTGGCCTTCAAGATAGCAGTTTCAATTACATAGTTACCTGCTGTCTGGGCTGAAATCTCGAGCGCATCAAGGATGGAGACGCCACTATTGACGAGTACTCCAAGAGTCCTTGTGAATCTCGCAATAGCGTTTTTCTTTATTAAATTACCGAAAATCGGCATTCTCAGAACGATGTTGTCCCAGATTTTCTTACCGCCCGGAGAATTTTTCCATCGCTTGAAAGCGTATGCCACTACTATCGTTCCCACAGTGAGGTAAATTATGTTGTGTCGCAGGTAGTTGCTTAAATTCATGACAAACTGCGTTGGGCCGGGGAGTTTCATTCCAACACTTTCGTAGAGTGACGCAAAGGTTGGAATGAGGAAAATCAGAAGTATCAAGACAACTATGATGGCGATAAAGAAAATTACAACAGGATAGGCCATTGCGGATTTAATCTTTGACCTGAGCTTGTAAATCTTTTCATAATGCTCTGAAATTTTCATAAGGGTTTCTGCAAGGATACCCCCGGTCTCTCCTACCTCTATCATGCTAATGGCGAGCGGCCCAAATACCTTTGAATATTTTTTCATTGCCGATGTGAGGGTTTTACCCTGCTCCACCTCAGTCCTGATGTCAATCAAAATGTTTTTAAGCCTTTTATTGGAAGTTTGCTCTGCAAGGATGAAGAGGGTTTCCACCACGGGTATGCCGGCGTTCAGCATGGTGGAAAACTGCCTTGTTACAATTGAGAGGTCTCGGTAGGAAACACCACCAAAGAGAGAAAACCCTCCAGGTTTCTCACGAATTTCAAATACTCCAATACCCTTGGAGCGAAGCTTATCTACAGCCTCATTTACATTTTTCGCTCTTATGGTGCCTTTAACGATTTTTCCTGACTGTGTTCCCTGCCAGACAAACGTTGGCATTATCGACCTATCAGCACGTTTTGTTTGTACATTCTTTCAAGCTCTTCCTTGTTCGGTGAGTTCAGAATAGCCACGTCAAATGTGATTAATTTCTTCTTCAAAAGTTCGAGTAAAGACATGTTCATGGTCATCATTCCCAGTTTTCTATTGGTCTGGATGACTCCGTAAATCTCGTGGATTCTCGATTCTCTAATCATTGTCCTGATAGCCGGAGTTACGACCATTATCTCAGTGGCAAGAACCATTCCTTTCCCGTCAGCTCTTGGCAGGAGTTTTTGAGAAACAGCCCCTCTCAATACCTGAGATATCTGGACTCTGACCTGATCCTGCTGGTGGGGTGGAAAAACATCTATCATTCGGTTGACCGTTTCTGCCACTGAGCTTGTATGAAGGGTTGCGAGGACGAGATGACCGGTTTCTGCGGCGGTAAGAGCTGCTTCAATGGTTTCAAGGTCTCTCATCTCACCCACCATGATGATGTCCGGGTCCTGCCTCAATGCGTACTTTAAAGCGTTTGCAAATGTCAGCGTATCCTGACCCACTTCTCTTTGAACAACTATGGATTTCTTGTTTTTGTGAAGATACTCGATAGGGTCTTCCACTGTGATAATATGTACAGCTCTATCAGTGTTAATCTTGTCGATCATTGCGGCAAGAGTGGTAGATTTACCACTACCCGTGGGCCCTGTGACCAGAACAAGCCCTGTGTTATGGTTTGTGAAATCAATGATAGCTTTGGGAAGTCCAAGCTTTTCTGCAGAGGGTACTTCTATTGGTATTCGCCTGATGGCTATTGCTACGGTCCCCCTCTGGAAAAATGCATTCGCCCTGAATCTGCTCAACTTTGGTATAGATATCGCAAAATCCAGCTCCCTATTTTCCTCAAACTTCTTTTTCTGAAACTCTGTCAGGATGTTGTAAACGAGCAGTCGCGTGTCATTACCAGTAAGGACCGGGAACTGTCGCATTGGAATGAGCTTTTGATTTATCCTTAAAACAGGAGGTGCCCCGGCACTTATATGTAGGTCCGAGGCGTTTAAATCTACCATTTTTTCAAGGAGTTCCCTGATTGTAACTGCCAATTTACTCCTCCGTTGTTACCCTCAGAACTTCATCAACTGTAGTAAGACCTCTCTTGAGTTTAAGTATAGCGGCCTGCCTCAGGGTGATCATACCCTGCTCAATGGCCTTCTTCTTTATTTCATCGAGGGGCGCTTTGTTCAAAATCATCTCTCGTATTTCAGGTGAGATGGTCAAGACCTCATAAATACCAATTCTCCCCTTATAGCCGGTACCATTACATTCACTGCATCCTTTTCCTTTGTAAAATGTCCAGTCTTTGACCTTTTCGGGATCAAGACCAATCTCCCTGAGGGCTTCGGGATGAACCTCGGTCGGGACCTTACAGTTGGAGCAGATTTTCCTCATAAGCCTTTGAGCGACAACAAGATTGAGGGATGAGGCTACCAGATACGGCTCAATACCCATGTCAATGAGCCTTGTGATTGCACTTGGCGCATCATTGGTGTGGAGTGTGGAAAGTACAAGGTGACCTGTGAGAGCTGCCTTTATTGCTATAGAGGCAGTTTCATGGTCACGAATCTCACCTACCATGATAATGTCCGGGTCCTGCCTTAAGAACGCCCGCAGGGCCGATGCAAATGTAAGTCCAATATCCTCCCTGATATTGACCTGGTTGATACCGGGAAAATCATACTCTACCGGGTCTTCGGCCGTCATGATGTTGACTTCAGGTTTATTTAAAATTGAGAGTGCGGAATAAAGGGTTGTTGTTTTACCACTTCCTGTGGGACCTGTTACAAGTACCATCCCGTACGGTCTTTTGATAGCATGCAAAAATTGCTCAAGCGGCTTTGGCTCGAAGCCGAGCTTCGATAGGTCAAGGGTAAGGGCAGATTTGTCCAGTACCCTCATCACCACCTTTTCGCCAAACAACGTGGGAAGTGTTGATACCCTTAAATCTATGGTTTTCCCGTTGGGAAGCCTCATCTTTATGTGGCCATCCTGCGGAAGCCTTCTCTCAGCAATATTAAGGTGTGCCATGATCTTGATTCGCGAAACAATGGCATCTTTAAGCTTCACTGGAGGGCTCATAACCTCCTGGAGTACGCCATCTATCCTGTATCGAATCCTCAGCTTCTTTTCGTAGGGCTCAACGTGGATATCAGAAGCGTGCCTTTTTACCGCGTTGATAATAATTCCATTCACAAATTTTACAAGTGGCGCCTCTTCAACGAGCTCAGCGACTTCCTTCTCAGTCTTCTCCTCCGTATCCTCACTGACAATCTCCACAAGCTCACTTTCAAGAGAAGTGGGCATGAGGTCAAGATCGCCTCCGTAATACTTTTCAAGCAGGGCGTCAATGATGGAGGATTTGGTGATGTAAACTTCGGGATTAAGCCCGGTCAGGAATTTTATATCCTCGAGATGATTTAAGCTTTTCAGGTCATCGATCAATACGCGTAGTATCTTCCCCATCTTGGCAAATGGAACGATCCTGAACTTCTGAACAAAATCCTTTGGAAGAATCTGAAGGACCTTTTCGTCAATGGTTGGAACTTTTCCATCAAATTTTTGAATCTTCAGGTATTGCGAGATAATGTCTATGAGCTCGTCTTCTGAGACAAGACCAAGGTCAATGACAGCCTTTTTGATACTGCCGACCTTCTTTGCGCGCTCTAAAATCTTTTTTGTTTCAGTAATCTGAACTTTTCCGGTTCTAACAAGCAGATTTAAAAGTGTTCCATCATTCACAATCCACCTCCGGTAAGTAATTTTAAGTTTACAGGATTAACAAAGCAATAAAAAGACCAGCCTGAGAGTAAGAGTAGTTTAACAGTACTGTAGAGTATATCTGAAACTCTGAATCATTTTGCCTTTTCTTGCTATGAGTGTCTCAGGTCTATAGTTGATAAATTTATGCCAGAACATCCCATTAATGACCATATGTGGAACGCTTTTGAATATCACACTCCTGTTGTCTCAAAATAAAGCAAGTTTATATGTTCTCGAATGTGTTCGAAAATTCGCTTTCCATGGACTCATTTTGTTGACCTGGATTATTCTCTCGTCTACAAAGTGAATAGAGAATTCAAAGGAGACGTAATGCTTAAAAAATTTTGATGAAAGTCCTCAGCCTGACCTTCTTCCGTTCTGAGAAAGAGTTTGATCAGAAATTGTAGCCCCTCTCCTTACCTCCCCCCGCAATCAAATTCATGCGGGGGGAGGAGAAAGGTAGGGGAATTCCTCTTTAAAATCTAAAAATTCTAAACTTTTGGGTAGATTGTTTGAAATGAAGCCTGTGAGCTACTTTAATATCATTTTGGGCAAGAATAGACATATCTGGGGATAGAAAATAATTAAGAGCAGGTTTGCTATCAAGATCAGCACGAAAGGCCAGATATTTCTGTACAATTTTTCAAGTGAAACATCAGTCGCTGCCGAAAGCACAAAGAGGTTTAGCCCCACTGGTGGCGAAATCAGTGCAATTTCAATATTGAAGATGAGGACGATACCGTAATGGACAGGGTTAATTCCAAGAGCAACCGCAATGGGAACAAGAATAGGTGTGGTCATTACATTAAGCGCCACCCCTTCCATAAACATTCCAAGAAAATACAGAACTACACTTACAAAAATCAGGAATTCCCATGGCGCCAGATGGTGGGTTTTAACAAAATTAAAGAGTAAAAACGGGATTTTAAGCTGTGTTAAAACCTTGGAAAACAGGATTGCTCCGGCGATGATGATGAAAATCGTTACCGTCGTGTAGGTTGTTCTTAATAAAATCTTTGGTACATCACGCCACGTGATGGTTTTATAGAGGTAAAGTCCGATTATAAGTGAATAAACAGCAGTGGCAGTCCCGATCTCTGTTGGTGTTAGCTTACCGGTGTAGAATCCGTAAAGAACAATAACTGGCAGGGCAAGAATCCCGAGAGATTTTTTAAATAAATTCCACCTATCCCGATTTGTAAAGACCTCGCGAATCTTTCCATACCCCCTCTTCTGAGAGACAATTGCTGTGTAAATCATCAGGATGATACCAGCAATAACTCCCGGAACTATCCCCGCGTAAAAAAGTGCTCCAATAGAGGTTTGAGAAATACTACCGTAGATTATCATAGCTATACTTGGAGGAATCATAATTGCCAGTGTTCCGGATGTCGCAATAAGAGAGGCAGCAAATCCATCGTCATACCCTTCTTCCTTCATGCCCTCGGTTCCTATTCTCCCGATTGCGGCCGCATCCGCCGCGCTTGAACCCTGAATTCCTGCAAAAAGCATGGTTGCAGCAATTGAAACAATCCCGACCCCACCTGGAAGCTTGCCCAGAAATGCGGCTGCGAGCCTGAATAAAAGGTCAACTATCTCCCCGCCGATTAGAAATTCAGCAGTCATTATGAAGAATGGAATCGCAAGGAGGGTGTATTTGTCCATTGCGCTGTAGAGAATCTGTGGAATGAGCTTGAAGTAAAAGAAATTGCCGGTAACCGTAAATTCAATAATACTTGCAATAATAAGAGCAAATCCCACGGGAATCCTGATTAGAAGGAGTATTATGAGGATGATAAAAGGGGATAAAACCAGTAATGTGTGCATCTATTTGATCTCCTTTTTCACTTCTATGAGTCTCATGAAGAAGTGAAAAATCCAGAGAAGCGCTGCGACGGGAACGACTGTCCGAACGATAAATGTGGGTGTGTTGAACATGAGATAGAGCCTTTCCCCGGAGTGAATGTAGAAAATCACATTTTTTGTGCCATAGTAAAGCAGAAAAACGGAGAGGGCGAGGAGCAAAATGTAATCAAAAATAAAAATGGCCTTTCTTATTCCCGGAGGGAGTCGATCAACAAATATCTCGGCCTGAACATGCTTGTGGTAATGGATTGCGGCACCGGCCCCGATGAAAGTTCCCCATGCGAGCAGGTTGATGGGGAGCTCAAGTACCCAGTCACCGGTACTTTTCCCAAACCATCTCATAAGAATGGAATAAATGGATACGAAAATGGTAGCGGTAATAAGAATCGTGGCGACGTACTCTTCGATAACAACAAGTTTCTTCTCTATTTTGAGGAATTTTTCTTTCATAGGGAATTTGTAATGAGGGGGGCGGGACGCGCGCAGGGCGTCCCGCCCCCCTAAACACTTCCTTATTTCCCTTTAGCCGCTTTTAGAACATCATCAAAGATCGGCCCATACTTCGCCTTGTACTTCTTCCAGTTGGGGGAGAAGGCCTTTTCCATAGCCTTCAAATCCTTTGGAGTTGGTCTGTAATAGTGTCCACCATGGGATTTGAGCTGCTGAATGTAATTGTCAAGATTTGACCATATTTCCACATCATACTCAGCTGCAGCAGATTTAGCCGCTGTCTCAATTATGTATTTGTAATAAGGTGGCAGCTTGTCCCACCACTGCTTGGATGCAACCCACACGTATGCTCCGTGGTTGGGGAATAGAGTGACGTATGGAAGAACCTCATAGAGATGTTTCTTCATGTAGGCTGAAAAGGTGGTGTAAACTCCGTTTATCACACCCTGCTGAGCAGCAGTGTAAACCTCACCGAGCGGAAGTCTCACCGTTGAGCCACCAAAGGTTCTGATTGCATCCTCGACGATCGGGTGTCCTGAGGTTCTAATCTTCATACCTTTGAAATCCTTCGGACTCTTTACAAAGTGGTCTTTTGCCGCTATCACCATGGGCCCTTCGTCCATGGCGGTGAGTCCCACGATGTTGGACTTCTCCGCGCTCTTGATGATTTTCCAGCCGATGTCGCTATACAGGAAGTTCCAGAAATCCTGAGGAGTATTGAAAATGAACGGAAGCTCGATAAGATCAAAGAGTTTACTGTAGGCAACGAGGTGACCGTTGGGTGGATTCATCATCTCGACGCCACCCATAGTGAGTGCCTGCAGGCCCTCCTTGGTCTTGTAAAGCTGTGAACCGGGATAGACTTCTACTTTGATTTTACCGTTGGAATACTTTTCTACCCATTTGGCAAATTCCTGGGTTTTCAGGGTGCGGGGGTGCTTGAGGCTGACTTTGAGGGGGAATTTTATTGTTACCTCTGGCTCTGCGCTGTAGGCAAAGCCAAAGGCCACCAGTACTGCTACGACCAGCATTTTATTTAACCATCTCATAATTACACCTCCCTAAAAAGTGCTTTCAAAAAGCCTCAGGATAGTAAACAAAACCTTCCATAATTCGCCTCGCCGTTCTAAATGCTATAGCTTTTTCAGCGAAAAATCCCGTCTCCGTTTGTTTCACAAATGGAACAACTTCCATAACGCCTGCGGGGTGTCCTATGATCACTTCTCCATTTTTGATAGGCCCTCTTGAAACTCTGTTCACTATTGTACCGGGAATGCTTGAGGCGATTGCCGTGCATATGGCACCTGTGAGTGCATAGGCAGCGTGAAGTTTCCCCATTGAAATTATTCTTGCTGTTAGACTTATCTCATCTTTGCTTATTTTTTTACCTGATGTGGATATGTAGTCTGTGGGAGGCGAGACAAAGGCAATCTTGGGAACTGCAGGGCTATTTTTTGACACTTCTTCTGGCGTGCTGCCAAAGCCGTATAACGCGCCTATAAAACTTCTGATTCTGTCAAGCATTTCGAGTATTTCAGGCCTCGAATCTACCTCAGGTGGTAGTTCCGTACCCTCAAGACCAATGGTCCTGGCTTCAATAAATATCACTGGATTTGAGGCATCAACAAATGAAAATTCCACTTCACCAATCCCGGGAATTTCGAGAGTATCTACGACGTTACCTGTAGGTAAGAGTTTTCCTGTAACAGCACCACCTGGCTCATAAAATTCGAGAGCAATCTTCGCCCCGGGAAAGGGAATACCTGAGATGTAATAATCACCTTCAACTTTTGCCTTTCCATTTTCCACAGGTACATTTGCTACGATTAGCTTTTTGGTATTGGTGTTGAATATTCTCACCCTGGTTATTGGCTCGCTAACCTCTACCATTCCTTCGTCAATGGCGAATGGCCCCACAGCAGATGATAGGTTTCCACAATTTCCCCGGTAATCGATAAGCCTTTTTTTAATAGCAACCTGTCCAAATGTGTAGTTGACATCGTATTCTGGAGAGTCGGATTTTCCAATTATGGCTACTTTGCTGGTAGTTGAGGTTGCCCCTCCGAGACCGTCGATTTGACGGCCATACGGGTCAGGACTTCCGAAAATTCTTGTAATGATTCTATCTCGCAGTTCTTTGTCTTGAGGTAAATCCTGCTCTCTGAAAAATACCCCCTTACTCGTTCCCCCTCGCATTATCACAGCCCTGATTTTTTTCTGCATTGTATCACTCCTCTCAAATGTTATTTGGTAAAACGATCAAGCCAATTATGACAAATACGAGGATTATGAATATCATTGCGAGGGTGACAATTTTTTCGAAATTTCTGGAATAATCACGGAAATCGAGAATGATACGCCGAGTCCCTATGGCGCCGTGGATGAGGGCAAAAATTAGGAGGAGGGCCATAACTACTCCTGATTCATTGATGGTTAGTGAGAAGTGCTGCACGCCGATGTGGATTATGAGGAGCACAACAAGCACTATCGCTGTAATTCGAACTGTAAGCCACGAAGTTTTTCCCACAGGATTCCTCATAATCCCACCTCAAAGAAGATTATGCTAAAGAGCACAAACAATACCAAAACTCCAGCCGCCAGCTTTTTCTGGTCGGCAAAGGGCAAAAAGTCTGTTACTATTATTTTAATCCCGTTAAGCATGTGAAAAATCAAGCTCTCGACCGTGATTACCACCACGACCTTTGAGTTTAAAAAGGCGTTTAGATTTGCTGCGGCAACTCCAAAAATAGAATCTGCGAAGGCTATGATGTGGAGTAGGAGAAACGTAACTATTATGAGACCTGTAAAACGATGCAAAACCCAGAGGAAAGAATTTAGCCCCGGAGGTGCTCCTCTTATCGTCCTTTCAGTCCAGTTTATGAACACTTCTCCGTGGTTTTTCTTTATAATCCCACCTCCTTTTTTATAATTTCGCGTCTTAAAAAGCTCGCAAGTGAGCCCGGAGAGAGCTTAACTGGGCACACAGAAGCACATTCGAAACATCCGGCACAATTCCATACGCCATTTTTATCTGCCTGGTCGAGCCTGTCCATGGTGTCAAGCGGATGCTCGTGAAGTCTCGCAATTTGTAGCATCCACATAGGTCCTGGATAAACCGTACTTTCCGGGTCAGATTGAGGACATGCTGACAGGCAGGAATAGCACTCGATGCACCTCGAGTAGATGTTTTTGTAGCGTTCCTGAACCTTCATGTTTACTTTTTCGATCCTGGCTTCAGGGTTCTCGAGGTGTGGCCAGAGTTCAAGCTCCCTGAATTTCTCACCGGCGAAAGAAGTATCCACAACGAGGTCTCTTAAAACTTTATAGCCTCGGAGTGGCTCGATTCGCATTCCATCCTTGAGGAGAGTCATACATGCAAGGCCGGGCTTTCCATTGATAGTCATTGCACATGAACCGCAGGTAAATTCACGACAGTTGGCCCTGAATGCAATGTAAATTCCCTGGTCCTGAAGATATTCGAGGGCTTCAATCACGGTCATGCTTTTTACATGCGGAATTTTGTAGCTTTCCCAGTGTGGCTCCGCATCAGTGTCGGGGTTAAACCTTTTTATGTAAATCGTGTAAATGGCATCTGGATTTTTTATTTCAGGAATGTATGCAGTCATATCAATGCCAGGGTGACCTTGATTTTGCATACTCCGGGAAGTCAGTAGGTTTTTTGTATTTAAGCTCAACTTCCCGGGTTTCCACCTTTAATTCTCCGTCTTTCAGGAAGAAGACGATATTTTTGAGCCAGTTCTCGTCATCCCGGTGAGGGTAGTCCTCCCTGAAATGAGTGCCGCGAGATTCTTTCCTCATCAGTGCAGCCGTTGCCGAGGCAATACCGAGTTCAATCCTGAAAGGCAACTCCAGTATGTCCTTTACCTCAAAATTGAAAGTTTTTGATTTATCGCGAAGGGTTACTCGCGGTGAAATCTCATGTTTAATGTAATTTAATTTCTCAATTGCGTCTTTGAGCCCGGATTCGTTTCTAATAACTCCCACATCTTTGTCCATAAGCTCAATAAGTTCTCTCCTGACCTTGCCAATGCTAATGGAATCTTTGCCCCAGGGTTTATCAAAAATCTCCTTAATTCTTTTGATTTCTCGTTCAATTTCATTTTTGTTGGGTGAGTGGTATTCTCTTGATCTCGCAAATTCTCCAGCGTTCTTACCTGCAATTTTGCCAAAAACAAGTATGTCTGTCAGGGCATTAGAGCCAAGTCTGTTGGCACCGTGAACACCTGCTGTTACGGCACCACCGGCAAAGAGACCGGGAACCTTTGTTGCGGCGTTCTCATCAATAACGACTCCACCGCATAGATAGTGGGGACGTGGCCTCACTTCTATGGGCTCTTTTGTGATGTCAATACCGAAGTTTTTGTATTTCTGGTAAATGACGGGGAGGCGCTTTTTGACGTATTTTGCGGGTAGATGAGTTACCGAGGCAAAAATTCCTCCATGAGGAGCACCGCGGCCTGCCCGGATTTCCATCATTATGCTAACAGAAACCTTATCTCTGGTGGCAAGCTCCATATTTTCCGGGTCGTATCTTTTCATGAATCTCTCGCCTTTGCTGTTGAGGAGCCATCCGCCTTCGCCTCTGAAGGCTTCGCTGACACTCCCTCTGACGCCAGGAGGCCACCAGGCATGTGTGGGGTGATATTGAATGAACTCAATATCCGCTATTTCGGCACCAGCCATCAGTGCCATATATATGCCGTCGCCACGCTGTCTTTCGGATGCGGCCGGCCAGAGGCCGGCCGCATCCGCCGTGGCAAGCACCACTGATTTTGATTTGACAACATAAAATTCGCCTATCGGCAGATAATAAAAGAATACACCGGCAATTTCTCCATTCTCATCGTGCAAGAGTCGGGTAACAAATGCCTCATCAATGTAACGTATGCCAAGCCTGTAAACTTCTCTTCTCAGGCCGTTCATCATCTCATGCCCTGTCTCATCTCCGCAGAAAACTGACCGGGCGTAACGGTGGCCGCCGAATCTCCGAACAAGCAGATTGCCCTGCTCATCTCGGTCAAAAAGAGCTCCATACCGCTCAAGCATCGGAACAATTTCACTTGTGTTTTGCACGAGGATACGCACAAGGTCCTGATTGTTTAAAAAGCCGCCGCTTAAAAGGGTGTCTTCAAAATGGATTTCTGGCCCATCATTCGGGTCTTTGTAATGAACGGCAAGGCCACCGTGGGCATTGGGAGAGCAGCCGCTTTTCCCAACCTGTCCCTTATCCAGAATGAGAGTATCAAGGTCTTTTCCTACGTTTATGGCCGCGCTTAGAGCTGCACCTCCACCACCTATGATTACAACGTCTGCCTTGATTTCTTTGTAGTCCATTTCTAAGTCCGGGATTCAAGCATTAGTTTAATTCTTACACGCCTTGCATTTTCCATGTGCTTTATGGCATTTTCCATGGCGAGATTCTCGTTTCGCTCTTTTATGGCTTTTAAAATAAGCTCGTGCTCACTTATGGCTTCTTCGACCCTTCCCGGATATCTCAATGAGGTGTAATGGACGGTCTGAACAAGGTCATGATAAAGGGATATGAGGCAGCGGAGCCTCACATTTCTTGTAGATTCGGCGATTATGTTGTGAAATTGTGAGTTGAGCTGGACCTGAAGCTCAAGGTTGTGGATATTTTTTCGGGCGGTTTTAAGCACTGCCTCGAGCCTTTCGATATCAATTTCTGTGGCCCTTCTTGCCGCAAGGCGCGCGGCGGTGCCTTCGAGGCCAATTCTAATGTCATAAATATCCTCGATGTCTTTTACCCCCGGCTTATTTACGACTATTTTCTTGGCGTCGCTGCTAACCAGAAAACCGTCCTGCTGAAGCCTTTGAATGGCTTCCCGAACAGGTGTCCGGCTTACATTGAGGAGAGAGGCAATCTTCCTTTCCCTGAGACCTGTTCCAGGGGAAAGCAGACCCTTTGAAATAGCCTCTCGAAGTGCGGAGTAAATTCTGTCTGAAATACGTACATCTGGCGAATACCTATCAAAAATCTCTTTCAACTCATGTTCAATGTCTGGCATATTTTGGTATACCATGGTATCCAGATTTTACCCATACCTCCACAACCTGTCAACCCCGGGTGGACCTGTTCGAAAAATCTCAAATTCTTTGATTTTTGAGGAAAAATTTACCCCCCACCTTGTTCCTTCTATAATGTTTGTTGTTATTTATGATGGTTATCACTAAAAATATAGGGAAAACACTTCGGGAGGAGATGGTATGAGTGGGTGGAGACCGGCCTTG
>WFZT01000212.1 GCA_015489415.1 Caldifarciminota bacterium
CAATCCCAGTGGAGGTGATGATATGAGATTTGGAGGCAAAAGTGTAATTGTTACAGGTGCTTCATCCGGCATTGGAAAGGCCATTGCTTTGAGATTTGCAAAAGAAGGGGCATTTGTAGCCCTTGTTGCTCGGAGTGAAGATAAACTTAAAGAAAATGTCAAAGAGATCGAAGGCCTCGGTGGAAAAGCCGTTTATTACACAGCAGATGTTAGAGATTTTAAAAGGGCAGAAGAAATAGTAAAGGATTTCCACCAGAAAGCGGGGAGAATTGATGTGCTTGTAAACAATGCAGGGGCCACGAGGGACAAATTTCTCATTCAAATGAAGGAAGAGGACTTTTCAGAAATTGTGGACATAAATCTCAAGGGTACTTTCAACTTTTCCCGTGCCGTCTCGCGGATAATGCTCCGTCAAAAGAGTGGGGTCATTATCAATATCTCCTCGGTTGTGGGGATAACCGGGAATCCGGGACAGGCAAACTATGCGGCATCCAAGGCCGGGATTATTGCATTCACCAAGTCACTTGCCAAGGAGCTTGGCTCGAGAAATATTCGGGTTGTGGCAGTGGCTCCCGGATTTGTGGAAACTAAGATGACAGAATCCCTGCCAGAGGATGTGAAAAAGGCCTATCTTGGAACAATCGCACTCCGGAGATTTGCCAGTCCTGATGATATTGCTGGTGTTGTGGCATTTCTCGCCTCGGACGATGCCTCTTACATCAGCGGTCAGGTTATCGTCGTGGATGGGGGGATGATTTAATGGACATCTATTCCTACATCCCGGATGAGGAATACCCTAAATACGATGGTTTCCTCTCATTTTTAGGGATGTATGAAGACCACAGGAGAATTACAAATTACCGACGTGGTCTCAAAAGATTTCGACATCTAATTAAGAAGAAAGTGGCAGTTGAGGCTGGTGCAGGATTTGGGATATTCACAGAATACATGCTAAAGCTTGGGGCCAGCAGGGTTTATGCGGTAGAAGAAAACGAGCTGATGCTGAAACTATTGAAGAAAAAGTTTGCCAACGAGCCAAGGGTGAAGATTGTTGAGGGGTTGATTGAGGACTTCGAGCCTGATGAGGAGATTGATTTTCTGGTGCATGATTTCTGGGGGTCTTTACTTTACGACGAAAACCTGATTTCCCTTGAGAGGCTGAAGTTCAAGCCCAAAGTTGTTTTTCCTGACATGGGAGAGCTGAGATATGGAGTTTTTAAGTTAGAAGCCTTCAATGATAAAATCGTGACCCCGGAGGTACTCAACCTCCTTGAAGGTGTGCTCGTATCCGATTTAATTCCCACAAGGGAGTTGCCCTTAAAAAATGTTGCCTACAGGTGGAAGTTCGGAAGGGGGCTCAAAAAGGCAAAGGATGTGCTCCTTGAGGACGGTGAGGTTTTGGTGTTTGGTATCAAAATCCTTCACGGTACAGATGAAATTTGCCGCTCCCATTACTGCTACAACTGGCCGTATATCTGGACGAAAAGGGTAGGCAAAAGGTTTGATCTAACATTCTGGGAGAGGGAACCCGGCTACATCGAACCAAAAATCAAATTTTTCGAGACCGAATCCGGTAGCTGAACTTTCTAAAAAGACCACCTGTCTGGGAAAAATTTTGGAACTGACGATGTTGACTGAATAGGTTTTGCTTAGTAAGATATTAACAATGAAAGAAATTAGTGCGACAAAAGCAAGGAATAAATTTGGTGAGCTCATTCGTAATGTTGCAGAAAAAGGAGAGACTGTAGTTGTGAAACGGGGAGAAAAACCTTGCGTTGTGATTATTTCTATTGAAGAATATAGAAAACTCAAATCTGCCCATAACAAAGAGAGCTGGGAGCATACACTTGAGAAACTGAGAAGGACTGTGGCCAAGATAAGGGCAAGGAGAGGGGACAAGCCCTTCAAGGCACCAGAAGAAATTATCAGAGAAGTCAGGGAAGAAAGGAATGCCAGCTTCACCGATTTGTATTGACGCCAGCTTTCTGGTTAGATTATTGCTCTCTCCAGACCCTGGGTTTCAGCAGGTGGAATTATGGGAAAAATGG
>WFZT01000213.1 GCA_015489415.1 Caldifarciminota bacterium
CCATTTTTCCCATAATTCCACCTGCTGAAACCCAGGGTCTGGAGAGAGCAATAATCTAACCAGAAAGCTGGCGTCAATACAAATCGGTGAAGCTGGCATTCCTTTCTTCCCTGACTTCTCTGATAATTTCTTCTGGTGCCTTGAAGGGCTTATCCCCTCTCCTTGCTCTTATCTTGGCCACAGTCCTCCTCAGTTTCTCGAGGGTATGCTCCCAGCTCTCTTTTTTATAAGCAGACTTGAGTTTTCTATATTCGTCTATAGAAATAATCACAACGCAGGGTTTTTCTCCCCGTTTCACGACTACAGTTTCTCCCTTTTCTGTAACATTACGAATGAGCTCACCAAATTTATTCCTTGCTTTTGTCGCACTAATTTCTCTCATTGTTAATATCTTACTAAGCAAAACCTATTCAGTCAACATCGTCAGTTCCAAAATTTTTCCCAGACAGATGGTCTTTAGAAAGTTCAGCTCCCGGATTCGGTTTCGAAAAATTTGATTTTTGGTTCGATGTAACCGGGTTCCCTCTCCCAGAATGTTAGATCAAACCTTTTGCCTACCCTTTTGGTCCAGATATACGGCCAGTTGTAGCAGTAATGGGAGCGGCAGATTTCATCTGTACCGTGGAGTATTTTGATACCAAACACCAGGACCTCACCATCTTCAAGAAGCGCGTCTTTTGCCTTTTTGAGCCCCCTTCCAAACTTCCACCTGTAGGCAACGTTCTTTAAGGGCAACTCCCTTGTGGGAATTAAATCGGATACGAGCACACCCTCAAGGAGGTTGAGCACCTCCGGGGTCACAATTTTGTCGTTGAAAGCTTCTAACTTAAAAACTCCATATCTCAGCTCGCCCCTGTCGGGAAAAACTACCTTTGGTTTAAACTTCAACCTCTCAAGGGAAATCAGATTTTCGTCGTAAAGTAAAGACCCCCAGAAATCGTGCACCAGAAAATCAATTTCCTCATCAGGCTCAAAGTCCTCAATCAACCCTTCCACAATCTTCACCCTTGGCTCGTTGGCAAACTTTTTCTTCAAGAGTTTCAGCATCAGCTCATTTTCTTCCACTGCATAAACCCTGCTGGCACCAAGCTTTAGCATGTATTCCGTGAATATCCCGAATCCTGCACCAGCCTCCACTGCCACCTTCTTCTTAATTAGATGTCGAAATCTTTTGAGACCACGTCGGTAATTCGTAATCCTCCTGTGGTCTTCATACATCCCTAAAAATGAGAGGAAACCATCATATTTCGGATATTCCTCATCCGGGATGTAGGAATAGATGTCCATTAAATCATCCCCCCGTCCACGACAATAACCTGTCCGCTGATGTAAGAGGCATCGTCCGAGGCAAGAAATGCCACAACACCAGCAATATCGTCAGGACTTGCAAATCTGCGGAGTGCAATTGTCTCAAGATAGGCCTTTTTCACATCCTCTGGCAGGGATTCTGTCATTTTGGTTTCAACAAATCCGGGAGCAACTGCCACAACCCGAATATTTCTCGAGCCGAGTTCCTTGGCAAGTGACTTTGTGAATGCAATAATCCCGGCCTTGGATGCCGCGTAGTTTGCCTGTCCCGGATTCCCGGTTATCCCCACAACCGAAGAAATATTTATGATAACCCCACCCTTCTGGCGGAGCATTATCCGCGAGACCGCACGGGAAAAGTTGAAAGTACCCTTAAGATTTATGTCCACAATTTCAGAAAAGTCCTCTTCCTTCATTTGAATGAGGAATTTATCCCTTGTGGCCCCTGCGTTGTTGACAAGCACATCAATTCGCTCCGCTTTCTGGTGGAAATCCTTTACTATTTCTTCTGCCCTTTTAAAATCTCTAACATCTGCTGTGTAATAAACGGCTTTTCCACCGAGGCCTTCGATCTCTTTAACATTTTCTTTAAGTTTATCTTCACTGCGAGCAACAAGGGCCACAAATGCCCCTTCTTTTGCAAATCTCAAAGCAATGGCCTTTCCAATTCCGGAAGAAGCACCTGTAACAATTACTCCTTTCATTGCATAACCTCCACTGGGATTGTGCAATGAAGTTAATGCCCCCTCAAATCAACTATCAAGATACACTTTTGTGGAATACCCGGTCGAAATGAATAAAACCTTGAGAATCATCCCATTATTTCAATGCTCAATAAATCCAGAAAATTTTTAACCACCCATTCCACCCCGGCCCTCCCTTCCCGGAGGGAAGGGAGGGAGTTCCATTAGCGATTAAACCAGCATGACAGTTTGAAACTTTTGCCCGAAAAATCCCCTCCTTCTTCTGGAAGGAGGGGTTAGGGGAGAACGTGGTATGAAAATTAAAGCTGCATTTTTGAGGTGTGTACCTCTTTCGTCAAATTTTCGGGTGAGAATTTAGGTAAGATCATGTTTCAAATTCTATTGTTGCCCCTCACCTCAATCCTCTCCCCGCAAGGAAATTATGCGGGGAGAGGATTTTTTTGCATCGTGCAGGTATGTGCCGTAAGTATCATTTTGCAAAACCATCTTCCAATACCCTTGCTAACCTCAAAATTTCACACGCTGCAAGCCAAAATCCCCCTCCTTCCTCCGGAAGGAAGGATTAGGGTAGAATGGGGAAACAAGGATTATTCCGGTAAATCATCCAAGGTCAATGCCCCATTTGTATAAAACCTCAAAAATCCGCAAATTCGCCATTATATGCAAAAATTTTTGCATAAAATACAAAATATACAAACTCATTGAAGTTATACTCTGTTTCAATTAGAATTTGAGAAATTGAGAAAGGAGAAAGGATATGAGACCAGAGATTAAGACTCCATTACCGGGACCTAAGGCTAAAGAGGTGCTTGAGAGGGATAGTAAGTACGTTTCTCCTGCATACACGAGGAGCTATCCCTTCGTGATGGCAAGAGGTCAGGGCTCATGGGTATGGGACATTGACGACAACAAATTTCTCGATATGACGGCTGGAATCGCGGTCACCACCACAGGTCATGCGCATCCCGAAATAGTGAAGGCCATCTCTGAGCAGGCGTCAAAATTCCTGCACATGGCTGGCGCGGACTTTTATTACGAAAATCAGACCCTCCTCGCGGAAAAGCTTGCAGAAATTGCCCCAGGTGCCAAAAACAGGCGCGTGTTTTTTGCAAATTCCGGTACAGAGGCCAATGAGGCCGCGCTGAAGCTTGCGAGATACTATACCAAAAGGCCCATTTATCTTGCATTCTACAAGGCATTTCACGGAAGGAGCTTCGGTTCACTGTCACTTACGGCATCCAAAGCGGTTCAGAGAAAGTACTACGCTCCCATGGTCCCTCAGGTTGTCCACATTCCTTTTCCTGATCCTTACAGACCACCTTTTGGTATTCCCACTGAAAAGCTCACGGATACCATTCTTGACTTTATAGAAAATACCGTTTTCCATACCGTTGCACCACCTGAAGATGTGGCGGCATTTATTGTGGAGCCCATTCAGGGTGAGGGTGGATATGTAGTTCCTCCTTCAGATTTTTACCCACGTCTCCACGAGCTCCTCAAAAAATATGACATTCTCCTCATAGATGACGAAGTGCAGGCCGGTATGGGACGCACGGGCAAGATGTTTGCAATGGAGCATTTTGGCGTTATTCCTGATGTGATCACAGTGGCCAA
>WFZT01000214.1 GCA_015489415.1 Caldifarciminota bacterium
ATATCCTTCATGACAGCTTCCATGACTAGACCACCCAGGTGGTTTTATAGGTTTATTCGTCGGGGTCAATGATAATCCAGTAGGTAAAGTGGCTGGTTCTGTAGGTCACAGTAAGGTCGTTTCCGCTTACAGTTGCAGTAGAAGGAACCACTATCCACTCACCTGCATTTGCGTCAAACCATGCAACCTGAATATCGGACGGATCAGGGACGTTGGGAAGATTTTTGAAGGACATTGTTACCGTTACCGGCTTGTTGAATGTGTAAGGAGATGGACCAAGGTCCTCTCTTGCTTCTGTGACATCTGGAATATCAATAGTTACTGTCTCTGTGTTGTGAAGTGCACCGGCTGGGACAGTCACCGTGTATGTTACCTGCACATTCCCAATGTTGTAAGAACCTGATACGACACCACCCTGACCTGGCGTTAAGGTCTTTTCAAAGTGGAGACTGCTCTTAGCCGCGGGTGCGTTTACTATTTTGAAGGCCTTTACACTGTTGAACCCCTTATATGTGGTTTGCCCTACAGTGCTGCAGCCGTTCGCCAGGACCAGGACCATGGCAACGGCAATTATGGATGCGACTACCTTCTTCATGACTTTTACCTCCTTTTAAAGTTTTTACGTTTTTATAATATGCAATTTTGCTTCCACAACACATAAGTTCCGGAGTTAGCACAGCTTATAAAGACTTTATTAAAAACTGTGGAGCTTACTGTAACAAAATGTTACAGTAATACAAAAGAAAAATCCAATTTTGCGAAAATTGATTCCCCCGGGATGTAACTGTAACAAAATGTTACACTGAATAATCTGTAACAAAATGTTACACTTTCTCTCCAGGCAGAAGTATAGTTTGCCATTGGGATACTGAAATTTCGTAAAAACTCAATATGTTTTCTTGTGCCCCGTCTTGATAATACTCTGAGCGAATTTGATAATATGCGAAAGGAGGTGTTAAAATGGATCTTGTTGAGCTTACCAAAAAACTTATAGAGTTTGAATCCACCAGAGAACATCCAGAAGAACTTAAAAATATTGTGGATTTTGTTGATGCGTATCTGGGTGATGGTTTTATAAAAGAAAGATTTGAGAGGAATGGGAAACATTCCATGGTGGTATCTTTTTCACCCGGTAAACATCATAAGATTATGTTTGTCGGTCACCTTGACGTTGTAGAGGCAGATGAGATACAGTTCCACCCAGTTGTTGAAAACGATAAGCTGTTCGGTAGAGGGGCACTCGATATGAAAGGCCCTGATGCCGTTATGATTAAATTATTTAAAGACCTCAAAGGGTCAGATCTCCCGATATCTTTGATGCTAACTACTGATGAAGAAGTTGGCTCCCGGGACGGTGTGGAATTTCTCCTTAAAGAACAAAATTACTCCGCTGATTTCGCTGTTATACCGGATGGAGGGGAAAATTTTAGTATAATCATTAAAGGTAAAGGGGTAGCCCATTTCCATGTTGAGGCTGTTGGTGCCTCTACACATGGTTCTCGTCCATGGGAAGGAATAAACGCTCTGGATAAACTTATTGATTTTTACGAAGACCTTAAAAAAGATTTTCCGAAAGAACCCTGTGGGGATCCACAGCATTGGCACAATACCATTAATCTTGGAGTTCTAAAAGGTGGTGAAGCCGCAAATATTGTCCCGGACAAAGCAGAAATGGAACTGGATATTAGGTTTGTTGAACCCTGGACTGTGTCCAAGATGCACGCGTACGTCCTTGAGAAAGCTGGAGACAGGGTGAAAGTTGAACTTCGCTCATACGGCGAAGTAGTTTCTACGCCTGAAGATCACCCCATGGTGCAGAAATTCAAGGAATCTGTTGAAGAAGTTCTTGGAAGAAAAGCTGAGTTTAGTGTGGAGCATGGAGCAACTGATGGTAGATTCTTCGCAGAGAAAGGAATTCCAAGTATTGTTACATACCCTGTAGGAGGCAATATTCATGGTAAAGATGAGTGGGTAAGCATTAAATCTCTTCACCAGCTTTACGACATATTTAAAATTTTCCTTGAAAAAGCTCTATGAACTTCAGGAAGTACTTTTACATCTTTATAGGACTTGCTATTGCAGTATTTTTTATATGGTTCGTTTATTTTGTCCATGAGGTGTTTATCGGCGCAAGGGATGTTTCTCCTTATCTCGTTCACATAGGAAATTTTGGAATAAAGTGGTATAGCTTCTTCATAGCAGTTTCCTTCGTAATAGGCCTTATCTTTGCCCACCGGGATGTAAAAAAATACGGACTGAGTGTGGATGACTTCGATAAAATCATTTTCTGGTCTTCCATTGCAGCCTTTGTCGGTGCGAGAATGTATCACGTGTTTTCGTCTTGGGATTATTACAGGTATCATCCCGGTGAAATAATCAAAACCTGGCACGGAGGATTGGGGATTTATGGAGGGGTAATCGGTGGATTGCTCGTGGGATACATACTTTGTCGCGTTTATAAAATGCCTTTCTTGCTACTGGCGGATATAGTTTCTCCATGGTTAATATTTGGCCAGGCCCTCGGAAGATGGGGTAACTTTTTCAATCACGAGGCATATGGTGTTCCAACGAATCTACCCTGGAAGATGTACATTCCTCCGCAGTACAGGTTCGAAAAATACGCGCATTATGCCTATTATCATCCCACATTCCTTTATGAATCTCTCTGGGATTTCTTTGTATTTTTCCTGCTTCTAAAGTTTAAATCGTCGCGCAGGAAAAAAGATGGTGACATATTTTTTGGATATCTTGGGCTTTACTCCTTTGGGAGATTCTGGGTGGAATTTTTGAGATTCGATACATGGAAACTTTATGGGGTTAAAATGGCACACGTTATTGCCATTGCGCTCATGATATTATCCCTCATCTGGTTTCTTTATCTCCGTAACCACTCTTCTTACACCCATAGTAAATACTACCAGAAAGGCAATTAATACCAGAGCCTGGTAGGCGTTTATGGGTGATTCTTCGAATCTATAACTGAGTCCGAGATGAAGGATAACTTTTAGAAATCCAAGGAGAATCTTGATCGCGAGATTTGCAACCTCAAAGAACAGTTGAGCAATAACACCAGCGTGCAGAAAACTCAATAAAATCCCAACAAGAACTTCTGAAAGTATGACAAAAACAAGGGGGATCGCAACGAGGTTTGAGAGAACTGATACTGGTGTAAATAACTTGAAGTAGTATATCTGTAGTGGTGAAACAAACAGGGTCGCCGCGAGAGAGGTAAGAAGACTTGTAATGATATATCCTTTGATGCCCTTGAGTCGGGGAATGATAGTAAGAATTATCCCAAGTGTGGTGATGTATGAAAACTGGAATCCAACATTTAAAATCCATAGAGGGTTATAAACAAGGGACAAAAATCCGGCGAACCCCCAAATATTCAAGTATCTTACCTTTCTCTCTGAAAGCTTCGCTATAATGATTGCCAGGAAAAACAGATAGGCACGAAGCAGTGAGGATTTAAATCCGATAAGAGACAGATAGAGGGTCAAGGTGACTCCAGTTGCAATCAGGGCTATTCGTTTCTCGATCCGAAATAGAGAGAAAAGCGCAAATATTATCAGGGTTATGATCCCCACATGTAGCCCAGAAAGTGCCAAAATATGCATGGTTCCGGTTCTTTTAAAGAGTTCTAAAGTACCTTTTGACAAACCAATTCTTTCACCGAGAACGAGTGCTCTCATGATGGAAAAATTCTCTATATCCCAAGAGTTTCTCTTTAAAACTTTCCTTATGTAATCACGAGGAGCGCATTTTCTGGTGGGAATTCTCTTAAGATACAGCAATTTTAGAACTCCATTTGCTTTATTTGAGAGCAGATAAATCCGGAAACTACCCTTTGGCCTTCGGATGACACCGGAGATGGTAACTTTTCCACATTCAATGTCCGGTGCATTTCTTATGAAAAACTTCGTTTTTATCCTTCTTACATCATGAATGGTTTCTATCTCATTCACACGGATGAATTTTTCATTTTCAATATGTCCTGAAACTCTCACCTTTTGGGCGAAGGGAACAAGTTCAGCACTATTTCTCAGTTTTTTAAGATCGATTTTTACATAAGTAAAGCCCAGAATGACGAGGATTATGTAGGGGAAAATTCTTAGATAGACGAGCAGTAGACTTATTGCAATAAAAGAAAAAATGGCAAAGACCGGACTTTTGAGGAATCCGAGAATGATTCCGGTGGAAAAGCATATAAATACGACGAATGCAGGAGTTTTGTACTGCTGCACCTATCCGTAGAAAACGTGGTTACCTATCTCTGCCTTGCGACTGTAGGTGTTTGCCCAGCCCGGCGAGATAGCCTTTGAGTGGTAGTACAGGGCTCCACGTGTAACATCCCGTATCCAGCCATCCATAACCCCCTTTGCGATGTAATAGCACTCCCGAAACACAGGATCACTTTTAATACGGTCGTCAAAATTCTCAAGTATATTAAGAAGGATATTAAAGTTCGGATCGCCAGGAAGAAAACAGCTAAACTGGTAAGGTTTCAGGATCACTTGTTTTAGGGAATTCCCAAACCATCCTCCTCTATTCTTGCGGTTGATTGCAACCCATGCCACGCCGGCTTTTCCATCGAGACTTTCGCCACGAGCCTCACCATAAACCAATAAACTCAGCAACTGTAGGTCTCGAGCTCCTCCGAATGCAGCAAGAATCTCCTCCTGCAGTTGTTTGTAGGAAGACATTTAGTTTTTCCAGAATAAGTCCCGTCTCTGTAAGGGGAAGCTCTGCTGATAGCCTATCTTAATCTTTCCACCCCAGATATCTTTCGAATACTCGAGGGATAGAATCCCAAATGTAGTGCCAAATTTTAGTCTATCCGTAATTCTTGAGTAGTTTAATATCCCCCATCCAATTCTGAGATTTTTGCCGTAATTGAAGCTAAATTGGTTGCCAGTGAGCATATTTCCATGGGAATCCATGTAGGTGAAAAATTCAAATCTGCTGGGCTTGAGGTAACTCACCCGTGCCACGGATGGTCTCACACTATTCACCGGAATGTTAACCGGCGAGCCAAGTAATGATATTAATAGCATCAGCGTAACCATAACAATATTTTATCCCTGCATTGTTTAGGTGTCAAATACAGCAGGGCCTGTTTTTAAGGATCCATTCTCTATAATCTATATTTGCGAGACAACTGGTTCTAAGTTTTTCCCGATTGCTCTGCAAGTAGATGAAAGCATTACGCTTAAAAATTAAGAAACATTTTTGTCTCCAGGAGAGTTTGATAGACTCATTCCAAACGAAGAATTTGGCATATATAGTCCCTCATTACAATCACTCCCCATAAGTATTTCCAAGGGAAAGGTGCCTTTTGTGTTTGAGAATTTTTGAACACAATTAATGTAACCTTGATAGAAATCGTTAAAAAAGAAGAAATTCCTTCTACTGCCCGTTTCCGGCATGCAGTGTGATGAGAGGAAATGAATTTGCCTTTACTCCATTAAGTTTGATTTGCTTTTTAACATACCATTCCGGAATCTTAGTAATCATATCATAGGGGAGAGGCAAACTTTTGTCTTGAAATTAGTTGAAAAAAAAATTTTGTCCCTCCTTTGAAAAGAGGGATCGTGGCTGTTTCCCGTTTCCATGGGCGAAGTACTTAGGCAAGGAAGGGAAAAGGTAGTATTTTTTGAGAAAGACCGATACCCCCTTGACAAGTTTTAGAAAATACACCAATATTTAAATAGACAAACATAAAATAATCTTTAAAAAGGAGGTAAAGCTATGTGGCAAGATTGGTTGAATGTCATACTTGGTATCTGGCTCATCATCGCCGGATTCATACCATCTATAACAGCGAGCAAGAGTGGCTCGCTCTGGAATGACCTTATCGTAGGTATACTCATTCTCATCTTCGCGGCCTGGGTGGCAAAGTCCAGGTGGCCTGAGTGGATAAACGTGATTCTCGGAATCTGGCTCATAATAGCTGCGTTCATCCCGTCCATAGTTGGTAGTAAGTCTGGTAATATGTGGAACGACATCATCACAGGGATACTTGTGGTTATCTTCGGAATCTGGGCAGCGCTGATGAAACCAAAAGAGGCTTAAAAAGAAGGAGGGGTGGGGCGCCGCTCCGCGGCGCCCCACCCCTCATTGATTTCACGATGATAACTTATACCGAAAAACAAAAACGAACAGAGCTTTACACCAAAGCCCTTGGCCATATTACCCGCCTTAAAATCCTCAGGTTTATCGCACATGAATATAAGACAGTAAACGAGATTGCAAAGGCGATGGGCATATCCCACTCAGTTTGCTCTGCACACCTGGGGATACTGTGGCGCACAGGTCTGGTGGTAAAAAGGAGGGTTAAAAATTTCTCCTATTACAAGTTGAATCCAGAGAAACTGGAAGACATTCAGGAAAGTATCAAATCTTTCATTCTTGGCCCCCACCAGGATTAATCCCTCACCTAAAAATCACTAAATTTAAATCAGGTTTTCTACATCAGGTCCTGAAATATGTTGAAACTTAAAAGGTGGTATTCTTCTTATCTTACCCCACCACCTATCTAAGAACAACACCTCAACCCTTTTGCCATGTTTTCTTGGTAGGTAGCTTATGTATTTCCATGAACTTGAAAAATTCGTCGAGGATATTTGTATTCTGTTTTTTGGATGCTTTCCTGTACCAAAAAGGTATTTTTGTCAGGAAATAAGTATAAGTATATTGGGAGGTAGTCCTTCATAAAGGGTAGATTATTTTTGACGAAGACAAGGAAGTTCTTGAAGAATAAGGCTTGAACAAGCTTCATACGGTGGTTAGAGCCTTCTCCTGAGCAATGCATGGGTAATATTCTTAAACTAACCACATGGTCTCATGAGGTTTATTCGAGACCATAAATTCACCTGCTACCCCAAAATGGGCAATCTGAACCTCATTATCCTATGGGTCTGTCAGAGGCCCTGAGTCTCCCCCACCCCCTAAATCCTTCCATCAAATCCTCAGGATTTTCTTTCCTCAAGCCATTTGATGGCGTGTTTGAGGCGTTTGATGCACTCGTCCTTTCCGAGGACGGCCATGAGCTCAAAAAGGCCAGGGCCAAATGTACGTCCCGTAACTGCAAGACGCGTGGGATGAATTATCTTCGCAGCACTCACCCCGAGCTCATCAGCAAGTGACCTTACGACTTCCTCGATGCTCTTTTCATCAAACCTATCAAGTTTTTCCAGCCTCTCCACAAGAAGCTTTAATCTCTCTTCAACCCCAGCCTTAAAGTGCTTCTTCACACCCTTCTCGTCGTAGGACTCAACATCGCGGAAAAAGTATTCCGAAAGGTCCACAAAATCACGAAGGAGTTTTACACGCTCCTTTAGGAGCGGCACGACCTTCCTGAACTTTTCACGGTCTGCTTCTGTTTTAACCAGTCCTGCCTTTTCTACAAATGGCAGTGCGAGCTCATAAAGCTCCTCATCACTCTTCATCCTGATGTACTCGGAGTTGATCCAGTAGAGTTTATCGAGATCAAATACCGCTGCCCTCTTACCAACCCGCTTCAGGTCAAAGAGCTTTATCATTTCCTCTTTTGGCACTATCTCACGGTTATCACCAGGTGACCATCCAAGCAGGGCAAGAAAGTTGAAAAGTGCCTCGGGCAGAATTCCGATGTCCCGATATTCCAGAACCGATGTTGCTCCATGCCTTTTAGAAAGGCGTTTCTTGTCAGGCCCTAAAATCATGGGCAGATGCGCAAATTCTGGAACATCCCAGCCAAATGCCCGATAAACCAGTATCTGCTTTGGCGTATTCGGGATGTGGTCTTCACCCCGGATGACGTGCGTTATTCCCATGTAGTGGTCGTCCACTACCACGGCAAAATTGTACGTGGGAATGCCGTCTGAGCGAACTATCACAAAGTCCCCGTGGTCTTTATTCTGAAAAGTTATGTGGCCTCTAATGATATCGTCAAACTCAGTTGTCCCCTCGTTGGGAACCCTGAATTTAATGGCGAGGGGCTTATCCCTGTATTCGTCAGGATTTACCTCAAAACACTCCACACCACCACCCTCTTTATTAAGCTCCTCAGGTGGAGTGTAGCAATAATATGCAAGTCCCTTTTCAATCAGCTCATTTGCATACTTTCTGTAAATTTCAAGCCTGTCAAGCTGATATACGATATCTTCGTCCCAGTTTAATCCAAGCCAGAGCATGGCCTCTTTAATATACTCTTCCATCTCCTTGCTCGATCGCTTTACGTCGGTGTTTTCTATTCTTAAAAGAAATTTGCCACCCCTGTTTCGGGCAAAAAGCCAGTTGTAGAGTGCCGTTCTTGCACCTCCAACATGAAGGTATCCGGTTGGTGAAGGGGCGAATCTCACGCGAACCTCTTTCATCTCGTTCCTCCTTTTGCTACCTTTCCTCCCTGACGTACATTTCGTAAAGGAATCGGGAGGGTTCTTGGTAATATTTAAAACGCTTCTTTGGATATGTCAAATAAAGGGTTTCCGATGCCCTTGTGATGGCAACGTAGCAGAGTCGGCGCTCCTCCTCAAGACTCTCCTTCTCCGCCACGGACTTAAATAATGGAAAAACACCCTCGACAAGACCAACCACAAACACAACAGGAAATTCCAGTCCCTTTGCCTGGTGGACGGTCATGATTCTGACACCACCGAGGGAGCGAAACTCCTCACCAAGATGCTGCATCATGGATACATGTGAGAGAAATTCCCTGAGCTCCCCTCTTTTAAACATCCCTGCGATGCCTAAAAGCTCGTCAATATTATCCTTCTCCATCAGTCGGGATGGAGTATCTTTTTCCTCAAGGTAACGCATGTAGCCGGTAACATCGTAAAGCTCCTCAAGTAACTCCTGTGGCGAGCGAATCTTGAGTTGCTCCGGGTCAAATGTGTTCAGGTACTTCCAGAAATTCTCCAGTGCCTTTTTCATCTCATCGCTGAATTTTTTTGAAAATGTGGGTTTCCCGGTTTTGTCAAAATACTTCGTGGCTGCCTTTGCGTCTTTTGGATGCCATCTCAGGAATCGGGTCAGCATCAGGCGAAGGTCAGATGCCTTGCGTGTTCCCATGATAAACCGCAAGAATCCTATGGAAGCCTTTACCTCCTCTCGCTCGTAGAATCCCCCAAAGCCGAGCACGTTAAATGGAATTTTTTTACGGCTAAAAACCTCTTCAAAGGGCCTTGAGAGGGAATTAAGGCGGATGAGAACCGCTATGTCATCAAAGCTCCTTCCACGCTCCCGCTCCTCTAAGATCTTTTCTGCCACAAATTCAGCCTCGTCAGTTTCATTTCGGGCTGCGTAGAATTTTACAACTTCTTCGTTGCTCTCACGAAGGGGGATTATCAGTTTGTCTATCCTTGATTCGTTGTGGGAAATCAGGGTGTTTGCCACTGTAATAATCTCTGAAGGCGAGCGGAAGTTCTGCGTAAGCCTGATTTCTTTGTGGTCAGGATAGAATTTTCTAAACTGGGTGAGAAATTTACTCGATGCCCCTCTGAAACCGTAGATGGACTGATCATCGTCTCCGGTTACGAAAAGGTTTTTATGCCTTGATGAGAGAATCTGAAGCATTACAAACTGGCCTCTATTGATGTCCTGAAATTCATCCACGAGGAGGTATTTGAATTTTTCGCTGAATAGTTCTTTTATGTCATCGTACTGCCGCAGAAGTCGCACGGCGAGGAAAATAAGGTCATCGAGGTCGAGTAGCCCTTCAAAAAACAGAGCTCTCTGGTATTTTGCGTAAGCCTCGGCAACCTCTTTCTTCCAGCGGCTTTTTACATTCTCAAGGAGATAGTCGGCAGAGACGAGGTTTGACTTATATCGGGAAATTTCCTTCAGGATAGCGCGAATCTTTTCCTTGGCCCTGATGCCTGTGGCTTTTTCAAATAACTCTTCCTGGTTTTCTCTGCCGATTAGCTGAAACTCCTCAGGATAGCCAAGGCGCTCGATTCCGTATGAAACGATTTTTCTGCCGAAGTAATGAAAGGTGCCTGTCCAGAGATTCTTTGTGTTTCCCTCACCGATGAGCTTTTCAACCCTCTCTTTCATCTCTCCTGCTGCCTTACCTGTAAATGTCACGGCAAGGATTCTGTCTGCCGGCACCCCTTTTTCGTGGATCAAATAGGCTATTCTGTGCACGAGTGTGGTGGTTTTACCTGTTCCCGCTCCTCCCAGCAAAAGAAAGTAGCCGTCACCGGTCAAAACCGCCTCTCTCTGCTCCTCGGTCAATCCTTCCAAAAGTGGAGAGACCTTCCTTTTGACCTGAATGGACTTGAGCGAAATGTCCCCACCACCGCGTCTTAAGTAATCCACGAGGGCCTTTCTCATGTCCGAAGCGGTTTTGAAACGCTCCTGTGGTGCTTTTCTTAAAGCCTTTTTTATGATTTCAAAAAGCTCAGGGGAAATTCTCGGTGGTTTCTTGAGTTTACCCTTAAAAACCTGATTCCGGAGTTCTTCTATGGTCTCTGCGAAAAATGGTGGGTATCCTGCTAATAATTCGTAGAGGACAGTTCCAACTGACCAGATGTCTGATTCTTTCCGCATTTTCCCGCTCCATGCCTCAGGTGCCATGTAGATCGGTGTTCCTGCCATGGAAAAGCTCAAGCTGCTTGAAAGCATTACCGCAAGCCCAAAGTCGGTGAGCTTCACAACCCCGTCCCGGGTTAGCATTATGTTTTCGGGTTTTATATCCCTGTGCAGCACACCCCTTGAATGGGCATAGGAGAGGGCCTCAAGAACGTCAGTAATAATGCTAATTGCCCGTGTTTCATCAAGTGGAGCCTCTTCTTCGATAAGTTTTCTGAGTGAGTATCCATCCACGAATTCCATTACAATGGCAAGCTTCCCCTCGATCAGCTCTGCGGTATAGAATCTTACAATGTTTGGATGCTCCAATGACGCGAGGAGCTGGGCCTCGCGCTTGAGCATCTCAATGTCCTTTTCACGGGTTCTTGAAACTTTTAGGGCGTATCTTTTTTCTGTTATGGTGTCCAGAACGAGGAAAACGTCTGCAAACTGTCCCCCTCCTATCCAGGATTCGACCTTATATTTTCCAAATTCCCGACGAATCATGTATTAATTTACCGTTTCATCCGCTGCAGCACAATATAGTTGTCCCTCAGGCGAGCCATACCTTCCACGATTTTTCTGTAATCCGGGTAAAGACTTTTCTCGTAGATACCACCAAATCTTATAGTTTCGTCGCTGTAATGCACCTTTCCAGAATCTTTGAAAAGAAGCGAATTGAAACTCATGAATTTGACCCTGCCCTTAAATCCTTCGGGAATGTACCTCACCATGTAGCCAGGTGGTAGATTTATTACGATGTCCTTGATTCTCCTGTAATTTCTCGAGAAGTAGAGTGGGTTGAACCTTTCGGTAGCACCTACATCCGAGGCAGTGTATTCGGTTAGATCAGGCATCTTGAGGAGTATCAGGTCATTGGCAACAATGGCATACTCGGGGATGTGGTAATAGAGCGAAATGCGTGGCGGAATTCGAAGGTCCTGCAGGTCGGATAGACTAAAGGAGTCAAGGACGGTGCCAGGAGCCCAGTTGACACTCTGCTCAAGCAGTTTCTCAAGCTCCACTTTTCTGTACTGTTTGAGGCTTCTTACCATCACCCCATCCTCTCCCCTGTAGAGATACTTATCGGAAACGAGCAGGTCTCCGGTGTTGGTCAGGGTGATATTCATAAAATTGGTCTCACCCTCTCTTTCATAGGGGATGAATGGAATCTCAACTGACGTGCCATCAAGGGTGACCCCTCTTGTACCCTGGTACTCTGGTCTCACGTATCCAAGAGGCATACGGTCGTTTACAGGGTCGAGATAAACACTATCCAGCTTAACGATGATGCCCGAGAATTGAGAAATGTTCTGAATATCCGGGTATGTATTCCACAGGTCCTTTGATGTGGTAAGAATAAGCTCAGGGGAAAGCCCGTCCTTTTTTAGAATGGCATAAAGGAGAAAGGCTTTGTCAACCTCGCTGCCCATTGAGTTTTTAATCACTTTTCCCGGGGCCTTTGGAAACATGCTGAATGAATTTCCGTCTGCCGGCACCCGGTTTATGCTCTGGGCAACAAATCTGTAGAGGGCAAAAACTGTGTCTTCGAGGGTTAGAGCCCTTGAAGCAAGACTGTCAATGAGCCTTTCAGCATCGAAATTGGCAAGCAAAGTGTCAAGATATGCCCTGTAATAGTCGAGCCCTGCTCTCTCTGCCACTGTGATCGCAGGCAAAATGTAGTGAAGCGGTGGAATATGGGGTTCCCGAATATATCCCGGATGATTCCTGAGGGTGAATACCACTTCTCCACTCTGCGAGGTATCGGCCTTTAGATTTTCGGCATTTTCGGTCTTGATGATAAGATTTGGGCCACTTATTGAGACGATTTCTTCGTAAGTTGGATCATTGTCACCCATCAGAATGCGTCTCAAAGCAGGATGTTTCCCCGAACTCTTACCGGTGATTTTTATTTCGTAGTCCAGGATATTCCCTGGCTCACCCTCGGGAATGGCAAATTTTATGCGGTGCAGGTCGTCATAATCGGGATAGTTTGAAAAGACCGATGCATCTTCGATGGCATTATCAAGAATAGAAACCACTCTACCATCTTTTGTGACAGTCCTCGCAAATACGATTTCCCCCTTTTCGTATCTGTGGTGGTATCTAAAAAATCTGTTTGCAGCGCGCTTCCCGCGTTCCTTGAGGATTTTTATAATTTTCCTCTCCGTGTATTCGTAGTTTCCGTTATTTAATTTGAAGCTTTTTCTGACAAAGATATTCACATACCCTGCGCTGGGGAAAATGCTGTCCACATTGATTTTGAGTGCCCTTAAGAGGAGCGTATCTTTTATGTCCGATACCTTCTCCCACATATCACCGGGACGTCTCTTTGAGGACTCGATGCTCAAGACTGCCCCACGTGCAAGCTTAATATTCCCGTGGCCTGTTAGAATTAGAAGTGAATCACCGGTAATCTTGACCACGGAGCCCATTATTTCTTCACCATTTTTGAGATAAACGATATCTCGTGTCAGAATTTTGGGAGTCTTACTCATGCCAAAAAGTGGCAAAACTATTAAAAGTGCGAGGAATTTTCTCATTTTACTTACCTCCCTCAAAAATTACGGGTTTACGAAGATGATGTAGAAGCTCTAAAAGATGCTCTCTGTATGACTGATAGTCACTCACTGGAATAATCCTGTCCCATCTTCGGAAAACATCGTGGTATTCAAATTCGTTTCCCTTTGTCTTTTTGAAGTAAGAAACGTAGGTGAAATGCCTGTCCTTGATGCTAATCGAATCCGGAAGGTAGTTTAATTTCATGCCCTGGAATTTGACGTAAAAGTCGTGTGAAACTTTGTAAGAGGTTCTATAAACAATGTCATAGTGCCGATTTTTAACCGAGATTTCAGGGAATCTGTAGCGATTTTTAACATCAGGGAGCTCAAGAAGTCTCAGGTCACCGATGCTCTTCAGGTATCCCGGAATGTCGAATGTGATTTTGAGGTAGAACTGCTTTGAGAGGTCGTAAAGCGGCCCGAGTTCGTATGAAACGAGCCTTGCACCCGGTGCAGTTGCCTGAATCATCTGCTCCATGCGGTTCTTTCTCTCGCTTTCTTTAACATGCTGCCAGTACCAGCGAATCCCGGCCTCAATATCTCCTGTGTACCTGCCTGTAAATTCAACCCGCGTGGTTCCATCGGGTTTTATGGTTAATTTATACGTGTACTGCCTCCAGTTGTCTTCCGGTGGTGGGACCTTGATAAATGAAATCTTTCGAAGTTGTGCGTTGAGTGCCCAGACACCATGGTCTGCTGACCAGAAATAGGGGTATCGGCTGGTTGAACCTGTTGCATCTAAGAAGAAATCTCTTCCATCCCTCGTGATAATCTCAGTAATTGCGTGGTTTCCCTGAAACGATGGTATATCTTTCAAAAATGTGCCCTCGTCGTTTGTCTCAATATAAACCGGGTACCCCATCACACCAATTGCCCGGAGCAATGTGGAAAACAGAATGGATTTGTCCGTACAGTCTCCATAGCCCTTGTGAAGGGTTTCTGTGGCCGGATGACCGGACACTCCGGAGGATGCACCTCCTTTGATGGAGATATAGCGAATGTTCTGCTGGACCCAGTAGTAGATTCTTGCAATAGAATCATCAAGACTTGTGGCTCCTTTAACGATGCTATCCGCGAGGCTCTGAATTTCCGGGGTGATAACCATTCTCTTTTTCTGGAATTTCGCATACCACGTGTAGAGATAGTCCCAGGATTTCTGGTTGGTTATAGCAATCTCCGGAATCACATCAGAAACTGGTGGCATCTGTGGCTCAGTGAGGTAGGGGTCAACCTGGTCCATGGAGAATTTGTACAGATTGAAGGGTCCAACAGATGATTTCTCATATTTAACATTTTTGGGGTCTGTATTTCTGATCAAGTATTTGAAAAATTCAGTTTTTGGCAGTTTGAATGTAACTTCTGAGTGATAGACGGGCTTGTCTCCACCAAAGAACCATCTTTCGGAAAATACGTGTTTATCCCAGGGATTGAAAATGTTGTATTCATAGACGTATTCAACGATGTCTCCGACTTCGACACCGGGGATGGTGAAGCTCATCACTTTTCCCTTACCGAAGAATACCAGTCCGGATTTGGGTTTGGTGATCTTGACGTCTTTGGGATTGAGGTAGATCACCCTGCCATCGGGCTTAATGCACCTTGCAGCGAGCACCCGTGCTTTCATCATATCTTCATCGACATAAATCCTGACATTTGCCCAGCTCCGTGCCTCATCCTTCAGAATCAGGCCCTGGAAGTGGTATCGGTTGTAC
>WFZT01000215.1 GCA_015489415.1 Caldifarciminota bacterium
AGAAAGGGACACAAGCTTGTTGGCGATGATTTTGTGGAGCTCATTGCCTATCCAGAGGGTAAGTTGACGGGAAAATCCGGTGCCCCTACAGGTGATTCGAGGTTTTTAATGGAGCTTCGAGGCATAGGATTGATCGATATTCTCCACACCTATGGTGTTGCTTCAGTTGAAGATACGAAGACCGTTGACATTGTGGTTGAGCTCAAAAGGACACAGGAAGACCCAGTTGATAGACTGGGATTTGATTTTAAGAAAACGGATATACTCGGCGTGAAGCTCCCTCTTGTGGAGATGCCTGTGGTCCCGGGTAAAAATATTTCAACTGTTGTGGAGTCCCTTGCTTTAAAATACCTGTCTCACAAAATGGGATTTGAGCCCGAAAAACTGATAGAGGAGTTTTTCATAAAGAGGATCAATGATTAAAAAGCTGCCCGATGAGGTTATAAAGAAAATAGCCGCTGGTGAGGTTATAGAAAACCCGGCATCTGTAGTGCGAGAGCTTGTCGAAAATGCTATAGACGCCGGCGCTCAAAATATCAGGATTGTTGCAGAAGAGAGCGGTAAGCGTCTTATTATTGTTGAGGACGATGGCGTAGGAATGACCAGGGATCAGATTCCCCTTGCTGTTGAAAGGTTTACAACGAGTAAGATTAGAAGCGAGGAGGACCTCTCAAATATTGCCACTCTCGGATTCAGGGGTGAGGCCCTTTATTCAATTGCCGCGGTTTCAAAGCTCACCATAAAATCAGGAACACAGGATGATTCGGAGAATAGCTGGGAAGTTGTTTTTGAAGGCACGACTCCAAGGGAGATAAAACCCGCACCATACAGAAAGGGTACAACTGTTATCGTAAGAGACCTGTTTTACAACTTCCCCGTGAGAAGAAAATTCCTTGGTGGTGATCTTTATGAGGGCAGAAGAATCATTGAGACTGTAACAACCTACGCCCTGTGGAATCCCCAGATTGGATTTGAGCTCGTCATCAACGGTAATGAGGTCTACAACCTCAGACCAGTTGAAAGTCATGATGAACGTATCAGAGATATTTATGGTGAAGATTTTATTGAAGAGACCGTTGAAATAAATTCGAAATTCGGCAGTACCCTCGAGATTTGGGGCCGGATTACGAGGCCAGAAAAGATGAAGGTGAGGCCGGTTATACAGCTTATCCTTGTAAACGGTCGCAGTGTGAAGAGTGACCAGGTTCGCTCTGCCATTTACAAAGCACTTATGGAAGTTAAAAACAACCCTGAATTTGTGCTATTCATAAAGGTTGATTCCCAGTACATAGATTTCAACATACATCCACAGAAAAAGGACGTAAGATTTTCGAGGTCACTCCGGATTTTTGAAAGGGTTTACAGGAGTGTGCGGGAGACACTGGAAGTGACGAAAGAGTCGTATCTTACAGTACCTGCTTCGGGATCAACACCAATTCTTAGAGTAACTCATGCTCCCTCATATCATCCAGCGCCAGAGAGCAAAAATGCCCGTCAGCTCGAGCTTGGTGAGATGAGCCTATCTGAGCCCCAGGAACCAGAGCAGATGGTTCCCCAGGCTGTCTGGCAGGCCCATAACAGTTACATAATCGCAGAGGTGAAAAGCGGAATAGTGATAATAGACCAGCATGCCGCCCATGAAAGGGTCATATATGAGCAATTAACGGAGAAAAAAGTGGGAACTCAAAACCTGCTTTTCCCTGTTACCATCCACCTGACTCCACAAGAAATGCAGGTTTATGATGAATATAGGGACATTCTTGAGTCATTTGGATTCAGGATCAGGAAGTTTTCACAGACAACCATAGTGATTGAGGGGGTTCCCAATGTTTTCCCATCCATCACTAAAGATGAGTTCAGGGAAATTCTAAACGAGCTGGAGGTGAAGAAGTCGCTTCCGGACAGATTCCAGTACTCACTTAAAACCATTGCCTGTAAGGCGGCAGTTAAGGCTGGTGAGCCTCTTAGTACAGAGGAAATGATGTCTCTTATAAATCAGCTATTCCACTGCAAGAACCCATATTTTTGCCCTCACGGACGGCCAACCATCATCAAGCTTAGCCTCGAGGAGCTCGAGAGAAAATTTGGAAGACACTGAGAGTACATGTTAAATTCTATAAAAATTTAAGATGTGACCCTTCACCTCAATCCTCTCCCCGCGGAAAATTGATGCGGGGAGAGGAAGTTCTTTCTAAGTCGGACAGGTAAATTATTTTGCCAGTGTTTCAGAAAATTCCTCCAAGCGATATGAGGAAAAGTTGGTATAACCAGTATTGATAAGCCATGGTTGACACTTAATCAGGGCGAAATTGGTGGTGGGCATGCCTTAAAATTTCATATCATGAAATGGATTGTGTTGCTGATCATAGCGTTTTTTGCTGCAGGATGTTCTAAAATTTTTCAGGGAGATGGGAATCCTGAAAGCTGGGCTTATCAACTGCAAAATGCCGATTCCCACGAAATTGCACGCTCGGGTTTTGACATTATGGTAATAGATTATTCGAGGGACGGGACTGCAGAAAACAAATATTCTCCATCGGATATTTCTCTTATAAAGGATGCAGGTGTTTTGCCAATTGCATATATCAGCATTGGGGAGGCAGAAGACTATAGGTTTTACTGGAATCCTGCATGGGATAGTCTGCCGCCATCATGGCTCGGGCCCGAAAATCCCAACTGGCGAGGCAACTATGCGGTAAGGTACTGGGATACCACCTGGCAGAGGATCATTTACACCTACCTTGATACTATCATCTGGCAGGGATTTAGAGGTGTTTATCTCGACAAGGTGGACGAGTTCGAATACTGGAGCTCTGAAGATTCTATTATAAGCGAGCAGGAGGCGGCAGAGAGAATGATCAACTTTGTTGTGGCTATTGCACGTTACTGTAAGTCACGCGCAGGAGAAGATTTTTACATTATTCCGCAGAATGGAGAGAGGCTTATCAGATACGATTCAGATGGTGAGCTTTTAAGGGAGATTTCCGGCTGGGCCGTTGAAGATATGTTTTACGATGGAATCCTTCCCATCCCCCGTGCCATAACTGCAGAACGTGCGCAGTATCTTCAGGTCGTTTTGAACACCGGACGTATTGTCCTGTCGGTGGATTACGTGGATGATGGAAGCGGGTACGTGGGGGAGAACAAAATCAGGATAGATGACTATAGAGAAAAGGCCATATCTCATGGCTACATTCCTTATGCTGCGCGCAGTGATAGGGAGTTAGATGAGCTTAATATCATAGACGGTATTCAGCCCGGTGGGTCTTGAAAATATAGGTTGAGATTTTATTCGGGATTGTTTGAGAATCTTTGAGGGGGCATTTCGCACGCACTTTGTGCGTGCGAAATGCCCCCATTGAATATCGGAAGTTTAGCATTAAAATTAACCAACCATGGATGTAAAAGAAAGAGCTGAAATCTATAAGCTTTTAAGCCAGTTATTTTTCTACCCTGAGGATGATTTCTTTGAGAAGCTTCCTGAGATAGAAGATTTTATTGCTCAGATACTTGACGAAGTTTACGATTCTGAAAATCTTCTTGCACAGTTTAGTGAAGCGATGGAGGAGCTTCACACGTTGCCACCACAGGAGTTCCAGGCTGAGCATACGAGGTTATTCATCAATAGTTTTCCCACTCTACCCACCCCACCGTACGAATCAGCCTACAGGGAGATGCTTCTCATGGGAGATTACGCCGAAGAGGTGGGGAAGTACTATTCTCTTTACAACCTTGAGGTGCCAGAAGACCTTCCAGACCACATTTCTTATGAGCTGGATTTTATGAGGTTTCTCCTTGAAGAAGGTGATCTTGAACTTGCAAGAGAGTTTTTTGAGGAGCACATCCTTCAATGGGTTCCGGACTTTGCCTCAGATTTGAAAAATGAGAGCAGGCTAAAATTTTACAGGTTTGTAGCAAACTTCCTTGATGATTTTCTTGAAAGAGAGAAGAGGGAGTTTGAAATAGGAGAGCAGTAGTTTTTGAATTTCAGGGCCTTTTTTGTAATTTTTATAACCATTTTACTTGCTGAGCTTGGAGATAAAACAAATCTCGCAACATTCTCATTCGCTACCCACAAAGAAATCAGCAAGACGTCAATCTTTCTTGCAGGAACACTCGCTTTTATGGTGGCATCGTTGATTGCCATTGTAGCCGGAGAGTTCCTGAGCAACTACGTATCCCATAGAGTAATTAATATCGTCTCTGGAGCTTTGTTTGTAACAATTGGAGTTTTAATGTTAATTTCAGCAATAAAGTAAAGGGAGGTAAGTATGAAGTACCTTGTAACACTACTGATGGTCACATCCCTTGTCGGTGGGACACTCTCACACGACATGATGGAAAAACTGCAGAAGGCAGCACCAGATGAGCCTGTAAAGGCGCTTGTCTGGATGAAACAGCAGGCTAATCTGGACAGAGTAAAAGGCTATCGCGCGAAGGCTGAGCTACTCCGTGAAGTAGCCACAAGCTCACAGCAGAATCTTCTCTCATTCCTGCAGATGAAAGGTGTGGAGGAAGTCAAGAGTTTCTGGCTTGTGAACATGATTTATGTAAAAGCTACCCCGGACGTGATTGTAGAAATAGCAAAAAGGGAAGATGTTGCCCTCGTTGATATTGACCGCACGAGACACATCATTATGCCAAAGAAATCGCCCAAATCCTATAAAGACGTTGGCTGGAATATAGACAAGATAAAGGCAGATTCCGTGTGGGCAGAGTATGGACTTTCCGGTGACGGTGTTATAGTTGGAACCATGGATACAGGAATCGATCCATCACATCCTGCTCTTCAGGGCAACTTTTCAGGCCACTTCTTCGATGCGGTAAACAACAGGACAACGCCCTATGACGACCACGGACACGGAACACACGTTGCAGGCACTATCGCAGGTGGAGATGGCCCTGGGCCATTCTCCGAGGATATTGGAATTGCCTACAACGCTCAGATCGCATCGGCCAAGGCATTTAACTCAGGTGGAAGCGGTAGTGATGATGATATTATCGCCTGCTTCC
Organism: Caldifarciminota bacterium; assembly: GCA_015489415.1. Taxonomy (GTDB): domain Bacteria; phylum Hydrothermota; class Hydrothermia; order B15-G9; family WFZT01; genus WFZT01. Next base: position 5,014 of record WFZT01000215.1, read on the forward strand.
AGTGGTTTGTTTCACTCAAGGCAGATTCTGGCGTTGACATCAAGGTAGTTTCAAATTCCTGGGGAAGCACCGATAGTCAGGATACGACGTTTCTTCCATTCGTCAGGGCATGGCACCAGTTTGATATTATCCCTGTTTTTGCGAATGGAAACTCAGGCCCTTCATCGGGTAGTGCAGGGACACCTGGCAACTTTCCAAATGTTATCGGTGTTGGAGCCACCGATATTTCTGACAATATTGCAAGCTTCAGCTCAAGGGGCCCGGCTCCCAATCAGTATCCCTGGTCAGATACGACACTCTGGTCAAGGCCTGATTGGAATTTTATCAAGCCGGATATTTCAGCCCCTGGCGTGAATGTTCGCTCAAGTGTGCCGGGTGGTGGTTATGACAGCTGGGATGGTACATCAATGGCCACTCCCCACGTCACTGGCGTAATTGCCCTGATGTTTGAGATGAATCCCTCTTTAGACTATCACACAATCTATGATATCCTTACCAACTATGGTGTTGACCATCCTGCAGGCCATACCTATCCAAATAACGACTATGGATGGGGTCGCCTGAATGCACTTCTTACCATAGAAAACACACCAAGCCTGAATTCACCATATTTGAGAGTTTTAACCCCACAGTTTAACGATGCCTCAGGAAACAACA
>WFZT01000216.1 GCA_015489415.1 Caldifarciminota bacterium
AACACCTTATCCCTTGCCAGGTCTTCAAAAAGGTGTACTACGCTCAATATTTGAACACTCTCTTTATGCGGTATAAACGAATATATCCTTCAGGTAAAATTGTTGATTTACTGCGAAAAATTGAATTTCTCGCCCAGATTGTATTGTATAAGTATACATGACAAGCAAAAACATGGGTGATATCAGCCTCCCATCCTCCCCCCACGCACGAAGTGCGTGGGGGGAGGAATAAGGTGGGGGGCAAATTTTTCATTAAAATTCAAAGGTTTTGAAATTTTTCGAACACGCTCAGATAAAACTTACTTTTCAACTCAGCGCGGCATATAGTCTTTATCTTGAATTTCTAATTTTCAAGCGGAATACCCCCTCCCGATGCCCTTTCCCACTTGCAAAGCAAGTGGGAAAGGGCAAATTTAGATCCAGTTGTTTCGCAAATGTGGACTATAAAAATGAATTTTTTCACAGGCGTAATTTAATCTCGGACGTACTTTCCGGTTTAAGAAGGAGGCCTCCATTTTTGAACAGGCTCTCATTGCCCGGTAAAATTCGGATTTTTGTTGTTCATGTTGAAAGTTCAAGGGAGGCCCATCGGCGGGCCCCTCCTGCATTTTCCTCTCAGGATTTCTTCTTTTGCTCAAAAATTTCAATCTGGATAAAAGCGAAGACTGCGATAACAAACACAGCCCCGATGATAATCCATCGGTTCATTCCAAACAATCTATCAAGGGTAATTCTCCCAAGATAGCCAGCCAGATAAAGCCCCTTCCAGAGTTTGTATCCAAATCCAAACACCCACATCCCAAAGATCATCCCAAGGATTACGAAAAGTGCATCTATACTGCCATAGGCAAGGGATACAAAGCTTGTTCCCGGACAGTATCCGGAAAGCATAAACCCAATACCAAATAGCAAGCCTCCTACAAGCTGCGAAATCCAGTATGTTTTGGGAATGTAAAGCCTTGTTAAATCAAGTGTTCCGAGGTCCACGAGAAGGTAGAGGCCTATACTTGCGACTACAATGGCAGAGAACATGACTTTGAGAACGGCCATGTCATCAAAAAAGAACACTCCGGTGAGTTTTTTAGTGTCGTAGAATCCTGAAATTGCGAGGGTAATCCCGAAAAAGAAGCCTGTTATGAGGGTCAGAACAAAATACCAGAAAAACGGTACGTGATAAAATTTTAGAATTGGTGCCATTTCTTCTACCTCCAGAATTTTTTAATAAAGAGAGCTGTAATGGGTCCCGAAATGAAAAATGCAATCATGAAAATCCAGCTGCCAACGGCAAGCTCAGCACCACCTGTCAATGCCTGACCGCTGGTACAGCCGCGGGAGAACCTTGTAGCTATAGCAAGAATCATTCCGCCTATGAATGCGATAACATACCTCTGAGTTTTGGAAATTCTTGGACCGTGCTGAACTTTTATCTTTAGCTTGCCCTGAAAATAGGCTGTGACGAGCCCTCCAAAGAAAACACCGATCAGGAGAAATACGAGAAAGTTATTTAGCGGTGTGTGGCCATGAACATAGTATTTATGCCAGTATGGATGGGCCTTAATCCAATTAGGAGCGAAAATACTGATGATAAATGCGGAGAATCTATCCACGGCCCCGGAAGCGCCGAGACCACGGCCAAAAATGACGAAAGTAACGAGTAAAACGAGGCCAAGCAAAAGTCCTCCGATGTAAGGATTCAGATTTTTTTCTTCATCGAACATAGGAATAACCTCCTTTCCGTGGTTGGGGGTGGGGTGGGCGCCTTCGGCGCCCACCCCACCCCCAACTCCAATTCAGCCGTTGGGCTTTCTGCTTATGGGCAGTCCGGCCTTCTTCCAGCCCAGGAACCCACCCTTCAAGTTGTAGACCTTTTTATAGCCCATTCTTACCAGTTGCTCGTACGCGAAAGTTGCTCTGTGACCACTACGGCAGTACACAATTATCGGCCTATTTGCGTCCTTGGTAATGAATCCGATCCTGAATTCGAGAAATCCACGTGGAATGAATATGGCGCCTGGTAGGTGACCGAGCATGTATTCACCACTCTCTCTTATATCGATCACCACCAGGTTTGGGGTGGTCTTCATCATCTTGTAGGCTTGCTGTGGAGTCACCCAGTGGACAGATGGCCAGTACTCTTCTGCGAGCTTCTTTGGAGATTTCACCTGTGCGTTAAGGCCGGTCACAAGGAATCCCAGCATTGCTATTGCAATTAGTTTGTTGTGTAACCTCATGGCTTTTACCTCCTTTTAAAGGTTTCTCGGGGTGGGAGGGGGCTTCGCCCTTTGGGCGAAGCCCCCTCCCACCCTGGCCTTTTATTTCAATCTATCAATCTCCCAGAGTGTTCCTCTTGCAGGTCCAAGCTTCATATTTACGGGCATCCTCGTGTATTCATAGAGTGAGCCGTCATAAACCGAAACGTCTTTCGCACCTGCAATAAACTTCAGGATAATCCATCCACCTGCCCCGCAGTGGCCTGCATTACAGTAAACTGCCATAGGCTTATTGAGGTCCAGACCAACCTTCTGGGCAAGCTTCAGGGCCGCATCTTTTGTCGGGAAGCAGTAGGCATGTCCAACTTTCCTGTATATCTTGCCGATAAAGTAGTTGTAAGCACCGGGAATATGCCCGTACCTTGCAGCTTTTGCATCTTTTGTTTCTCCCATATACATCCAGGGTGGACGAATATCAACGATTTGAAGCCCCGTGTATCTTGCAACGAGTATGTCATCGAATACTGTTAGGACGTTTCTTCTTACCTTTGTGATTTTGAATGTGCCTCTCTTCTTCATTACAAGTCCTTTCTCGATGGGACGTCCCTCGTCAAGCCACTTTGTGATTCCACCATCAAGAATGGCAATGTTGTCCATACCAAAGTAGTACATGGTCCAGAGAACGCGTGAGGCGTCGTTTGCCCGCTTTGGTGTTCCTTTTGTGCTGGCGTAAACAATCACAATTGAATTGTTATTCACTCCCGCATAACGCATTAGCTCCTCAAATCTCGCTGGAGTGGGCAGGAATCTTGGAATACCATTTCTATCATCTGTGAAGTCTTTCCAGTCAATATTCACGGCACCGGGCAGATGACCCCTGAGATACCTTGACTGCGAGCGAACATCAATTAGCACGATGTTGGGGT
>WFZT01000217.1 GCA_015489415.1 Caldifarciminota bacterium
AACACCTTATCCCTTGCCAGGTCTTCAAAAAGGTGTACTACGCTCAATATTTGAACACTCTCTTTATGCGGTATAAACGAATATATCCTTCAGGTAAAATTGTTGATTTACTGCGAAAAATTGAATTTCTCGCCCAGATTGTATTGTATAAATATACATGACAAGCAAAAACATGGGTGATATCAGCCATATCACCTGGTCAATGCTTCTCCCCATCCTCAGTCGGATTTTCGTCTTTAATTCGATAGAAAAATTCTTGCATAATGAACCCCCTGGGAATAAAATCTGTCCATGTCTCTGTGGACGCTCCTTAAAACCTCTTATCTTGGGCTTAAGGCCAATAAGCTCCGGTCAATTCTCACCACCCTCGGAATCATCATTGGTGTGGGGACGGTCATTTCCATGGTTTCCATTATTGATGGCATGAATAAGTACGTTTATTCTGTCCTCGGTGATATCGGCACAAAAACCGTTTATGTTCAGAAATGGAAATGGATAATTATTGGTGGCTCACAGTCCAAAATGCGGAAACTCTGGCGAGAAGTCTCAAGAAGGCGCGACCTCACAATGGAAGATGTTAAGGCCATTTCTCACCTTGATGTTGTGGATAGGGCCGCTGCCTTCCAGCCAATTTTTTCAGGAAAGGCCAAATACAAGTCAAACTCAGTAGATTGCAATAACGTGGCTGGAACTGATGACCAGTACATTTATATCTCCGGATATGAGCTTGACAAAGGTAGGAATTTTATTGACCAGGACATACAGCTCGGCAGACGTGTGGTGATTCTTGGAAGTTACATTGCTAAAACTCTGTTTGAGGATGAAGACCCTCTGGGTAAATCCATCGTTTTCAAAGGTCACAAATTCACCGTCATCGGCGTTCTAAAGCCCAAAGGGGAGCTCATGGGTAACAACCTTGACGATATTCTTTTGATGCCAGTGACCACAGCCAGAAAGTATTACTACAACCCGAGGTGGAGACCTTACAGAGTATGGTACTCCTTTCGGATTCTTGTGAAATTTAAAGACGACGTTCCCATGAAAGCAGGCATGAAGATGCTGGAAAATCTCCTGAGGGTTCGTCGTGGCCTGAGGTTCGACCAAGACGACGATTTTGCCTTGAACACCAGCGAAATGCTTTTGAGTGCTTACAAGAAACTGACCTCGGGGATATTCATCGCAATGGTAGGAATTGCCTCACTTGCACTCATTGTCGGTGGAATTGGTATCATGAACATTATGCTCGTTTCAGTAACCGAGCGCACACGGGAGATTGGAATTCGAATGGCCGTGGGAGCAAAGAGGCGCGACATTCTTTATCAGTTTCTCTTTGAATCTATTTTTCTTACCACAGTTGGTGGCCTGATTGGAGTGTTCCTCGGTCTCGTTATTGCTAAGGCAGTGGATATTGCCACTCCACTGCCTGCTTCCATGCCCATCTGGAGCGTTATAGTGGGCCTCGGCTTTTCAAGCGCAGTGGGCCTGTTTTTTGGAATTTACCCAGCCAATAAAGCAAGTAAAATGGACCCCATCGAGGCCTTGAGATACGAATAACAGGAGGTTTAAACATGGATTTTATTAGAATTTTATACGATCCTGTGAAGGTTTTTAGAAAAAGAGAAATGGGTGAAGGGATAAATCCCTGGGTAGGGTTCATCGTGATTATAGTTCTCGCTGTCCTGATTTTCCTGGCCTCGCTACACCACCAGTACCAGTATGTGGTGCAGCAGGTGATGGAAAAAGTTAAGGATTTGCCAAAAGAGCAGCAGGAGCTTGTTCTAAAAAGGATTTCGTTCCAGAACATGCTCACAACCGGTTTGATCTCTGTAATAATCATGGTCCCCCTCAAGCTCATATTTCAGGGGCTCATTTTCCAGCAGGCTTTTATTCTGTGGGGAAATATCAAATCCTTTGCGGACAGCCTCTATGTGGTGGTATATGGAAACATGATTTCCATTTATGCCCAGATTTTGAAATTGGTGATTGAATATGCCACAGGTAAGCCATTTGTAAATTTCGACCTCTCAATTTTTGTAAGCCGTCAGAACCAGCTTTTGTATAAGGTGCTCTCCAACGTGGACATATTCACAATCTGGTCACTAATCGTTATGAGCATAGGATTTTCTGAGATTGCCAGAGTTAAAAGGAGCCGCAGCTTTGCCATAGTCTTTGGGCTCTGGATTCTCTATGTGATAGCGATGGCGATAATCTTTTCTATGGGAGGAAATAAATGGCTCCGTTTTTGATATTTCTGCTCTTCTCCGTCAAACCACTTGTTCTCACACCAGAGAAGGCCATTAAAATAGCGCTGGAGAATAATTACCAGGTAGTCCAGTCAAGGTATGAGTTAGAATCGTCAAAACTGAATTCAAAAAAGAGTCTTGCAGGGCTTGTTCCAATAGGTAGCTTTTCGGCAAGCTACGCAAAATACAGGGACAATGGAGACATCTTCGAGAACAGTGCCTACTCTCTTAAAATAGAGCAGAATCTTTTCGATCCCACTTCCCTTGTGCAATACCTCTCGTCAAAGAGGCAGGTGAAAATAGCGGAGCTCGCGCTCTCAAGTGCAAAATCAGATGTGGTTGTAAACGTTTTAAAGAGCTACTACCTGGTCGTGTCTGCACAGGAAAAGGCAAATTACTTAAGGGATTTTAGTAAATATGCAGAGGAACAGCTAAAGGCTGTAAAGGCGAAAAAGGAAGTGGGCTCTGCCACAGAGACCGATGTATTGCGTGCAAGAATCAATCTTCTTCAAGCAAAAAACAGCTTCAGGCAGGCAGAAATAGAGGTCGAGCAGGCAAAGAGAGACCTCCTGCAGCTCATTGGACTTTCACCGGACACGGACATCATGATTGATGCGAAGGGAATTCCTTATATTAACGTTTCTATCAGTTTGAGCGATTCTCTTAAAAATGAAGTTATCCAGCTCCAGGAAGACCTGAAAATCCAGCTACTAAAGGCTGAAAATGCCAGGCTCTCATACAGGAGCACGCTGTTTTCATTTCTCCCTCGAATCTATTTAGGTTTCGAGAAAAATTTCAATAAAACAACTCCATCGATGATTTCCAACAATACCCACACTGTGAAAGGGATTTATCTGAGCCTTTACTTCAAGTTCAACGATTACCCATTTAACGTCAAACTCCAGAAGAAATCCCTGGAGCTGCAGAAATTTTATGTTAAGCAGACTACATACACGATTCTCAAAAATATCGATGATGCTTATGACAACTGGAAGAAATCCCTTGAAAGCCTGAGGCTGGCGAGAGAAAACCTGAAGCTCGCAAGAGCGCTTTACAGGACTTCAAAAGCGCGTTATGACGTGGGAGAGATTAGCACGCTTGAATTTTTTGACGCTGAGCTCAAATTGAAGGAGGCAAATCTCAATTTTATTCAGGCAAAATATCAAAATTTTGTTGCTCTCATAACACTTAAAAGTCTTTTAGGCATGGAGGTCTGGAAATGAAGAAAATTTTAATTGGAGTTCTTGTTATTCTGGTCCTTGCAGGGTTTATTTATCTAAACCTGAAAAAGAAAGGCAATGCCAGCGGTGGTAAAAAGGTCTTCTATGAGATAGCCCGGAGAGGGAAGATAGTGACAAAGGTTTCGGCTGAGGGTGAAATTCGGGCAAAAACTCAGGTGGACATCAGCTCTGATGTGATGGGGAGAATTGAGAAATTTTTCGTTGATGTGGGAGATACGGTGAGACCAGGCGATAAGCTTGTAAAGATTGAAAGTAGTACCTATGAGGCCAAGGTTGCGCGTCAGCGTGCTCTGCTACAGGCAGACCTTGCAAGATTAGAAAATGTGAGAAATGCATACTATAGGGCGAAAAAATTGTACGATCAGGGGGTTTTACCTGAGGCAAAAATTCTTGAACTTGAATCGAATTTCAATTCCCTGAAGGAGCAGGTGAAAGCAGACAGCTTCATGCTTCGACAGCTTCAGGAGGACCTTAAAAAGACCCTGATACGCTCCCCAATTCATGGCCTTGTTCTCTCACGGGACAAAGAAGAGGGAGAGATGGTGATTGTAGGGACCATAAATACCCCGGGGAGCAAAATCATGACCCTTGCCAATCTTAAAGAGGTCCTTGTGAAGGCTGAAGTGGATGAATCAGAGATTGTTATGGTGAAGAAGGGGGATTCTGTTGATATCAAGGTTGATGCCATGCCGGATTCAATTTTCCATGGAGTTGTAAGTGTTATTGCCGGTTATCCAAAGAAAACGGGATCCGGGAGTGAAATCACGGTTAGCTACCCTGTGGATATCACGATTCTTGGTGGTTCTCATGGACTTTTGCCCGGGATGTCGGCTTCGTGCGACATCATTGTTGGAGTGAGGGATAGTGTGGTAAAAGTTCCCCTTTCTGCGCTCGGAACAAGGACTATTGATGGGAAGAAGTATGACGTGGTATTTGTTTTAAAGGATGGTGTGGCTCACCTGAGGAAGGTAAAGCTTGGGCTTGTAGGCAAGCAGTATGTGGAAGTGAAGGAGGGAGTTGAAGCAGGTGATACGGTTCTTGTGGGGCCATTTACTGTTTTGAAGAACCTCAAGGACGGTGAGCGTGTCAGGGCGGTCAAACAGGAAGAATTTTTCAAAGTGAAAAAGAAATGAGCCTTATAAAGACGGTTGACCTTGTTAAAATATACCAGCTTGACGGAGTTGAGGTCCCTGCATTGCGTGGGGTTTCCATTGAGATAGAGGAAGGTGAGTATGTTTCAATAATGGGACCTTCGGGCTCAGGCAAATCAACTCTGATGCACATTTTAGGGTGTCTCGATAGACCAACTTCTGGCCAGTATTTTCTTGAGGGACAGGATGTGTCTTTGCTCGATGAGGACTCACTTGCAGAAATAAGGAAGAGGAAAATCGGATTTGTGTTTCAGAGTTTTAATCTGTTACCCAGGATAACCAACCTCGAGAACGTGGAACTACCAATGACCTATGCGGGTGTGCCTTCAAAGGAGAGGAGAAGGCGTGCTTTTGAATTACTTGAGAGGGTGGGGCTCAAGCATCGTGCGTATCACAGGCCGACCGAAATTTCAGGAGGAGAGGCGCAAAGGGTGGCCATTGCGCGGGCTCTTGCCAACAATCCAAGAATCATTCTTGCAGACGAACCCACCGGAAATCTTGATACGAAAACCGGTGAGGAAATAATGAACCTTTTTGAAGAGCTCCACAGAGAGGGACGAACTATCATCGTGGTAACCCACGACCCCGAAGTAAGCGAACGAACAAAAAGAATAATCAAAATCAGGGATGGGAAGATAGTCGAGTAGGGGAATTAACTATCTGGTTTCAAATGTCAGTGACAGCTCCAAAGTTAGAGGTTTTAGCTCCAAATCTACTTTTTCAGCTTATTATACCAATACCGATTGAGAATTATCCCGATATTTCCACTATTATGGTCTCGATGAATCCAAAATCCCCATTCCACCCCAGCCCTCCCTCTGACATCACCCATGTTTTTGCTTTTCATGTATATTTATACAACGCAATCTGGGCGGGAAATTCAATTTTTCGCACTAAATCAACAATTTTTACCGGAAGGATATATTCGTTTATACCGTATAAAGAGAGTGTTCAAATATTGAGCGTAG
>WFZT01000218.1 GCA_015489415.1 Caldifarciminota bacterium
CCGCATCTGCCGCTACCCACGCAGGTCTAAGAAAGCTTGAACAATCAGGAATAATTAAACCTCACGAGAAAGTTGTCCTTGTGCTCACCGGAAATCTCTTAAAAGACCCGGACATTGTCAAACGCATCCACGCAAACGAAATTGAAGGATTTGAAAGGTTCAAAGATCAGATTATTAAGGTCAATCCGGAGCTTGATGAGATCAAATCCAGATTGAGGGAGGTTATCCAGTGATCGTGATGAAATTTGGCGGAACATCGGTTGGAACTCCCCGGATGCTGGAGAGGGTGGCGGATATCATTGAAAGTAATCTCAACAGGAGCCCCATTGTGGTCCTCTCTGCCATGTCAGGAGTCACAGACATGCTGATAAAGGGCACAAGATTTGCTGAAAAGGGGCACAGAAGCGAATACGAAAAGGTGCACAGTGACATTGCGAGAAAACATCACGACACAATCAGGACTCTTTTGGGAGATAGCAAAGAATTATCTGGAGAAATAGACAGATTCCTCGATGCACTCCTCAATATCTGGCATTCGATAGAAGTGCTTGGAGAGGTTACTCCCCGTGCCCTCGATGCCATCTCATCCTTCGGTGAAAAGATGCTCGTCCGTATCTTTTCAGCCTATTTAAACAAAAGGGGAACGAAGGCAAAATTCTTTGATGCAGACACCTTTATCGTTACAACGGAAAATTTTGGGAATGCAACCCCCATCTATGATGAATCAAAGAGGGAATTTGAGCGTGTGGTCGCTCCAGCCCTGAGTGAGGGATTCACACCTATAATCACAGGTTTTATAGGAAAAACAAAGGATGGAATAACCACCACGCTCGGTCGTGGTGGTAGCGACCTCACAGCCACATTCCTGGGCAATCTCCTCGACGCGGAGGAGGTCTGGATATGGACCGACGTTGATGGTGTCATGTCCGCAGACCCGAGGATTGTGGAAAATGCCCGCTCACTTGAAAGGATTTCATACGTGGAGGTAGCTGAGCTTTCATACTACGGTGCAAAGGTCATGCACCCTCGCTCACTCCTTCCGGTGATGGAAAAGGGAATACCAGTAAGAATTTTGAATACCTTTAACCCCTCGTTCCCCGGCACTCTCATCACCAGGGAGGCCCGGGAAGAGAAGGATGTAATCAAATCCATCACATACATCAAGAATCTCGCACTCTTAAATGTAACAGGACGCGGGATGTTGGGTGTTCCAGGCATTGCAGCCCGTGTGTTTAAAACTGTCTGGAGAAAGGGAGCCAACATACTTATGATCTCCCAGTCCTCATCGGAACAAAATATTTGCTTTGTGGTAAAAAAGGACGAGGCACAAAACTTAGTGGATTCACTCAAAGCAGAATTTGAGCTGGAAATCATTCACAGGGACATTGAGGGCATTGAGAGAATTGATGACGTGGCCATTATATCAGTTGTCGGAGCGGGAATGAGGGGAACTCCAGGAATTGCGGGTAAGATTTTTACCATAACCGGAAACTGTGGTGTGAACGTGATTGCCATTGCCCAGGGCTCATCAGAGTACAACATATCCTTTGTGGTTGATGGGAATAAAGTGGAAAGGGCCGTAAAAGCACTGCACAAAAACCTCGTGGAGGGAGCATGAAGGTCGCATTGGTCGGAGCCACAGGCCCTGTGGGGCAAAGATTTGTTTCTCTTTTAGATGGTCATCCATTCTTTGAGCTTGCAGAGCTCTTTGCATCAGGCAGATCAGCAGGGAAAAGGTACTTCGAGGCCGCCAACTGGGTACTCGAAGTCCCCATGCCCGAGTTTGTCAAAGACATGAAGGTCAAATTCATTGACGAGCCTGTGGAAAGTCAGGTGGTCTTTTCAGCACTACCTGCAGATGTCGCAATGGACTATGAGGCATCATTAAAAAATCAGGGGAAATTCGTTTTCACCAATGCCAGTGCCCACAGAATGGATGACGATGTCCCCATAGTCGTTCCCGAGGTAAATCCAGACCACCTCGAAATTGTTAGCCGCGAGGGTTTTATAGTTGCAAATCCAAACTGCACTACTGCAGGTCTTGTAATTCCTTTAAAAGCGATTCAGGATGCCTTTGGTTTAAAGAGTGTTATAGTTGTTTCCATGCAGGCACTTTCAGGAGCCGGATTTCCGGGTGTCCCCTCGCTCTCAATTGTTGATAACCTCATCCCTCACATCAAGAACGAGGAGGCAAAGGTCCGACGTGAGAGCAGAAAAATTCTCGGTAAACTCAAGGACGGAAAAATTGAGCAAGCTGATTTCACCATTGATGCAAGGTGCACGCGGGTGCCTGTCCGAGACGGCCACACCGAGGTTGTATTTGTTCAAACAGCAAAACCCGCTTCAGCTGAGGAAGTAATTGAGGTTTTCGAAAATTTCAGCGGAGTACCGCAGGAGATGAATTTACCCACAGCTCCGGCAAATCCCATCGTGGTCAGGAGAAATCAGTTTAGCCCCCAGCCTTTCTTTGAGAGGATGAATGGAGGTGGCATGTCAGTAACGGTGGGAAATGTCAGAGAGGCCGATATAATGGGCATTACGTTTACGCTTGTTTCTCACAACACAATCAGAGGCGCAGCCGGAGGCAGTATCCTCAATGCGGAACTTGCCTTTAAAATTGGAGTACTATGAAAAAGGGTAGCATGTGGGATGTCATCGGAGATAATGTATTTTTCAGAGAACTTAATCCACAAAATCCCGACCTTGTCCCCATTGATGTTGTTCTCTACAGACTCAATTTAGACCATGTTCCAAGGAAAAAGGACCCGGAATATCCTCAGGTTATATCCTGTTACCTCAATCTCCTTGGGGATTTTGATCGGGTGCTCTTTCTCGGTGACACTCTGCTGAACGACCGAACTTTTGCAAAAAATCTGATGGCACTTGGTGAATATGAGGTTGTGGCCGTTATTACAAGGCAAAATGAGGATGAATTCCAGCTCAAGGAGGAGGATGGCATTTTATTTTCAAACAAATGGTCATTTATCCGCGAGCTGCCGGATTTTCTAAAGAAAAGGGGCTTTGAAATTGAAGAAAAAACCGCTGTTATCCTTGACATTGACAAAACATTCATTGGAGCACGTGGAAGAAACCATCAATCCATTGATCTTGCGCGGGCAGAGGCTGTTTACAGGCTTTTTAAGGAGACAGGCAATGAGCTCGAGTTTGAAGAATTTATGAAGATTTACAATAAACTCAACTCACCAGAGTTTTTTAGCCTCACTTCTGACAATCAGGATATTGTGGCATTTCTCACCATTCTTGCGGCTTCAAATGAGGTCGAATTTGAGATGAAGGATATTGAGTCTGTTGCAAAGTATGTGGTCGAAAAAGCCCGTAACGAGCGAATACGTGAGTTTGCTGCAGAGATTTATGAGAATTTAAAAGCCCGCAAAGCGACACTGTTTCCGACCTTTAGAAGGATGGAATTTTTGACAACTATCGAGTTTATGGATAGGTTTGACGATGCCCCTCTTGAGAAGCTCCTGAAGGAGGAAATCCTCATAACAGGTGAAATCTA
>WFZT01000219.1 GCA_015489415.1 Caldifarciminota bacterium
GAGACTCCCTGGCACATCTCAAGATTCCACCCTGCATACAAGATGAGAGATTACCCACCCACTCCCATTGAAACCCTCAAAATGGCGTATCGCATTGGTAAAGAAGAGGGACTTAGATTTGTTTATCTTGGAAATGTGCCCGGCGACGAGTCAGAGAATACGTACTGTCCAAAATGTGGCAGATTGCTCATAAGACGCTGGGGTTTTGAGGTGCTCGAGAATCATATTAAAGACGGTAAATGTCCGTACTGCGGAGAAAAAATAGAGGGAGTATGGAACCAGGAAGAATCATAAATCAGGTTGAAACCGTTATAAAAGGCAAAAGAAGGCAGGTGGAGCTCACGCTCGTTGCCCTGCTCGCAAAGGGACATGTGTTGATTGAAGATATTCCGGGGATAGGTAAGACCACCCTCGCACTTGCATTTGCCCGGGCCACAGGTCTCGAATTTACCCGGATTCAGTTTACAAGCGACCTTCTGCCTGCCGACATCATTGGCGCAGTGGTCTTCAACAGAAAGACCGATGAGTTTGAGTTCAGGAAAGGTCCAATCTTTAAGAATATCATTCTTGCCGATGAAATAAATAGAGCCACACCCAAAACCCAGTCAGCCCTTCTTGAAGCAATGGGAGAAGGTCAGGTATCGGTTGAAGGAGTCACCTACCGGCTTCCAGAGCCTTTTTTAGTCATAGCAACTCAAAATCCAGTTGAGCACTTTGGCACGTTTCCACTGCCTGAATCACAGCTTGATAGGTTCATGCTCAGGTTTGACATGGGCTATCCGGACGAGGAAACAGAGAAAGATATTCTCAAAAATGGAAACCTTCACGAGAAGGCGAGGAATCTTGAGCCTGTGGTTTCAAGGTCAGAAATTTTAAAGGCGCAGGAATTTGTTGAAAATATCAAGACAGCAGAAAAAATCCTCGAATACGTTATGAGAATTGTGCTTGCCACGCGAGACAGGTTTATTATTGGCATGTCCACAAGGGCGGCCCTGGACCTTGTCAAAGCTTCAAAGGCCTATGCATTCATCAGGGGCAGGGATTATGTGGTGCCGGATGATGTCAAAACCATGGCTCGATACGTTGCTCCACACAGGCTTCTTATGCAGGAAACCCCTGATTTCAGAACAAGAAGCCTGATCTTCGAAGAACTGCTCAATGAGATTTCGGTTCCAGTTTGATGACAGAACCTCATACATCAAGGTAAATTCACGGGGAACCCTCTATATTCTTTTGACCATTGCTGTGGGATTCGCTGCTACAAATACCATGAACAACCTGCTTTACTTAGTCCTATCCATGTTACTTGCGCTTATGGGTCTATCCGGCATTTATGCGCGAAGGAATCTGCGAAATATCAGGTTTGAGATTCACCCTCCCCTCGAGATTTACAAGGGCAAAAAGGCCTATTTTACCGTAAAGATTTATTCAAAAAGTGGCTATAATATTTTCGTGAAGCTCAAGGATAAGGTCTCTGGCACTCCAAAAATCGAAGGAATGACCGACTTTCACATCCCCCTAATTTTTGAAAAGCGAGGGATAGCACGGATTGAAGAGCTGAAAGTTTACTCCTCATTCCCATTTGGCTTTTTCACCCGTGAAGAGATTTTCCCTCTGAATCTGGAAGTCCTCGTATTTCCACGGATTTATGACGTTAAAAGCAGAGTGTTTGAGATTTTGGAGATGAAATCCAGCGGTAGTTTTGAGAGTAAAAAGCCGGGAACTGGTGGGGATTTCCTGCGACTGCGGGAGTACCAGGAGGGTGAGCCCATAAGTCAAATTCACTGGAAGGCTTCAAGGCACGATGATGAACTCTACACAAAGGTTTTCTCGGGTCCCGGAACAGGTGAAATCGTATTGACAGAGCGTGACCTCAAAGAATCTGATCCTGAGAGCCGAATAGATGAGCTTGCCTCCCTTGCTGAGCATTTCCTCAAGTCTGGCTTCGCAGTGGGCATCGAGTATGGTGATTTGAAGATCAGACCTGATTATGGTGAGGCACAGAGGATAAAAATTTTGAGGAGTCTTGCGCTATTATGAATGTATTCAGGCTTCTTTTAATAGAAACTGGGCTGATAAGTTTTCTAAGTCTCATTGCACTTTTCCCTTACATTCCCTTTTATGCCTCAGCCTTTTTTGGTCTCATTTATCTGTTTTTCCTCTACAGGTCTTTTGAAGGCGAATCTGTTGCACACGGGAAACTTCTGAATTTCCTCGCGATTCTTCTGTCCATATTCTTCCTGAGTCAGGTTCGGCTCAGCAACTTAGTAAGACCCCTCGAGTATCTCCTTTTGTCACTCAATGCAATAAAACTTGCAGGGGAGAAGAAGCCGAGGGATTTCATCCAGATACTGCTTTTGAACTTTCTCATCGTTGCAGGTGTGGCTTCATTCACAATTGAAATAACTTATCTCGTGATGCTACTCCTCTTTATTGCAGTTGCCATTAATTTTGCTGTCAACATTAATTTATACGAGTCATTTGGCGGGGATGTAAAAAGCTCGATGTTCAAATTCAGCGCTAAGATGTTTGCAGTTTCAATTCCTATGGCCATTCTATTTTTCTATATGCTACCAAGGAGTGGAAGTGCGTATTTTTTGGGTGGGCCAGGAGGCGCAGGCAGGATTGGATTCACCGAGACAATAGACATAAACAACGTAGAGAAACTCTTAAAAAGTGGAAAGGTTGCCTTCAGGGCAAGGATTTTGCGGGGCAATGCCGGGCATTTCCCTTACTGGAGGGGATTGACTTATGATATTTACAGAAAAGGGGCATGGTTTCACAGAAGGCAGGCGGTTGGTGCCATCCCTATAAATTATCCTGTGTGGTTTAGAAAAATAAATTTAAAAGGCGACACTGTGGTCCAGGAAATCAACCTTGAGCCGGGACAACACAGGTATCTTTATGCGATTGATAAGCCAATCGGCGGCCTGTTTCCATTCAGGGCTTATGTCTCATCTGATTTGATTATTTCCGGGGAGACACGAGGAAGGGTAAAATATCGAGTGGTTTCTATAAACTCGAGGGTTTTGCCTGAAAGTTATTCCCGGATATGGTCTGGATATACCTATGTTCCGCAGACTCTAAAGGACACGCTGAGAAAGCTGTTTAGCTTTATAAATGGGAGTCCTGAAATAATGGCAGAAAAGCTTGTTCTTTACTTCCGGAGCAGATTCCGGTATTCGCTGTCGTTCGAAGCCCCTCGTGGGGAAAATCCAGTGCTCTATTTTTTAACCAGGTCAAAATCCGGTCATTGCGAGCTTTTTGCCACGTCCATGGCGTTGATTTTGAGAAGCTTTGGAGTTCCTGCGCGACTCGTGGGCGGTTATCTTGGTGGGATTTACAATAAACTTGGAAATTATTACATTGTGAGGGAAAACGACGCCCACACATGGGTTGAGGTCTATATCGATGGAGTCGGATGGAAGAGGTATGACCCATCACCTCCTGCAAGATTCAGAAAAAAGCATTTTAACCCCGGTCTCTACATCGATTATCTGAGGCTTCTCTGGTATGAGCACGTGATTAATTATGACATTTATTCACAGTTTAGAATCCTGAGCAGTGTTTCGAGGTTTACACCTGTGGTCTCAAGGAGAGGTGGTAGAATAAATCCCAGAGGTCCTGTGAATTACAGGTGGGGACTCGGCGCTCTCATATTGCTCCTCGGCGTATTTTTTGCCGTTAGGATGAGAAGGAAGGGGGCTTTCGGATTTTATGAAGAAGCGCTCAGGATACTTGAAAAGAAGGGTATCCCAAAGAAGCCCGGTGAAACTCCTACGGAATTTTTGAAGAGAGTTAGGGAGAGCCATCCGGAAGTCGGGGAAATTCTGGAAGAAATCACAAGGGTTTATCTTGCGGAAGAATTTGGTGGAAAGGAGTTTGAGGTGTCAAAAACCACACTGCTTGGGAGGTTGAAAAAAAAGTTTGAGTGAGCTCAAAAACGGGCCAATTTGCCTTGATTAATGTGTTGGGGAAGGTTTTTAAGTTCAGGTCGTGCTGTACGGACAGAAAAACTGCGGATCGGGACACTTTCCTTTCCTACCCGCGAAGCGAAGGGTGGAAATATCTGGAATTTTCCATCGACAGGCAATGTCTGAGGAAGATAAAAGTGTTTGCTAACGGTCGCTTCGCAAGTAATTTCAAGTGGTGAATCAAGAAATTCTTTAGAAAATTCAAACCTGGGCGCCATTCTCTGATGATTTGAGCTTTTTCACCATTCTCCCCTAACCCCTCCTTCCTCAAGGAAGGAGGGGAACCTGGGCTTTCTGGCAAAAGTTTC
Organism: Caldifarciminota bacterium; assembly: GCA_015489415.1. Lineage (GTDB taxonomy): Bacteria > Hydrothermota > Hydrothermia > B15-G9 > WFZT01 > WFZT01. The sequence continues at coordinate 4,283 of WFZT01000219.1, forward strand.
AAACTGTCTTGCTGGTTTAAGCGCTAATGGAACTCCCTCCCTTCCCTCCGGGAAGGGAGGGCTGGGGTGGAATGGGGTATGGATTTACATCTTAAATTTTAAAAATTTCAGGCGGGGAGTATATTTCATCTTACACGTGGAATCTTCGGCAAGATTTATTCTGGCAGACCCCATCTGTTGAAAATTTTCTGACTGTGCTTTATTTTCGATTAAAAAGGAGTGGCACATGTTTAGAATTGAGTCCAGGGTAAAAACCAATAGCCCGGAATTTATAGAAAACATGAAACACAACAAGGAGCTTGTGAAGCAGCTCCGTGAGCGACTGGAACAGGTAAAGCAGGGCGGACCACCTGAGGCGAGAAAACGACACAAAGAGCGCGGAAAACTCCTGGTTCGTGAAAGAGTTGAACTTCTGCTCGATAAAAATACCCCATTCCTTGAACTTTCACCCCTCGCAGCATGGGGGATGTACGACAACCAGGTCCCGGCCGCAGGCATTATTACAGGAATAGGTGTGGTTCACGGAAGGGAGGTCTGCATAGTTGCCAATGACGCGACAGTGAAGGGTGGAACCTACTTCCCTGAGACCATAAAGAAGCACATAAGGGCCCAGGAAATTGCCATGGAAAACCACCTCCCGTGTGTTTACATGGTGGACTCTGGGGGTGTATTTTTGCCACTTCAAGCAGAGGTGTTCCCTGACAAGGAGCATTTTGGACGCATTTTCTACAATCAGGCACGGATGTCTGCAAATAACATTCCCCAGATATCACTCGTTATGGGCTCGTGTACAGCAGGTGGTGCCTATGTTCCTGCCATGTCTGATGAAACCGTTATCGTCAAAGAGGAAGGCACGATATTTATTGGAGGCCCACCCCTTGTGAAAGCTGCCACAGGTGTCGAGGTTACAGCCGAGGAACTTGGTGGTGCCGATGTTCACACCCGCATCTCCGGGGTAGCTGACCACTTTGCCGTTGATGATAGACATGCCATTCAAATTGCAAGAAACATCATTGAGAACCTCAACAGGCCGGAAAAATTCTACCTCGATATTTCTGAGCCAGAAGACCCCTATTATGACCCAGAAGAGATTTATGGCATTATTCCAAAAGATATGAAAAAGCCTTTCGATGCAAAAGAAATAATCGCGAGAATAGTGGATGGCTCAAGATTCCACGAGTTTAAAGCGAGATACGGTACAACCCTCGTAACCGGATTTGCAAGAATAATGGGATATCCGGTCTGCATTGTGGCAAACAACGGAGTTCTTTTCTCAGAAGCCGCCCAGAAGGGAGCCCATTTCATCTCTATGTGCTCTGTGAGGAAAATTCCCATTGTCTTCCTTCAAAATATTACCGGTTTCATTGTTGGCAAACAGTACGAGCATGGTGGAATTGCAAAAGACGGGGCAAAGATGGTCCATGCAGTTGCCACAGCCCAGGTGCCAAAATTCACGGTGATAATCGGCAATTCCTTTGGAGCGGGTAACTATGCAATGGCAGGACGCGGGTACAATCCGAGGCTGCTATTCATGTGGCCCAACGCAAGAATTGCTGTGATGGGTGGTGAGCAGGCAGCTGACGTGCTTGTGACAGTTAAAAGGGACCAACTCAGAAGAAAGGGACTGGAGCTCTCAGCAGAAGAGGAGAGAAAGATTAGAGAGCCAGTCCTCAAAAAATACGAAGAAGAATCCAGTGCCTACTACAGCACTGCCAGACTATGGGATGATGGAATAATTGATCCCCTGGACACAAGGACTGTTCTTGCCCTTGGAATTTCCATGTCTTTAAATGCACCTATACCTGACCATAAATTCGGTGTATTCAGAATGTAAAGGAGGTGTTAAAATGGGTACAAAAGGAAGAGCCTTAGTTGGCGAGCATGCGGATAAAATTATTGAGCTTCTAAATAAAGCCCTTTCGGACGAATGGCTCGCTTACTATCAGTACTGGATTGGCTCGAAAGTGGTGAAGGGGCCAATGAAAGACGCCGTAATTGCCGAGCTCGTTCAGCATGCCACCGATGAGCTAAGACACGCAGACATGCTTGTTGCAAGGATTTTAGAGCTCGGTGGAACACCAGTTCTTTCACCTGAAGAATGGCTCAAGATTACAAACTGCGGATACGATAAACCCGATGACCCTGTTGTTAAAAAAGTCCTTGAGCAAAATATAAAGGGTGAGCAGTGCGCTATCGAGGTTTACAATTCCCTCCTGAAGTTCACCCGCGACATAGACCCGGTTACCTACAACATCGTCCTTCAGATTTTAACCGACGAGGTTGAGCACGAAGAAGACCTCCAGGCCCTTTTAGAAGACCTTGAGGTAATGAAGTAAGAGTTGCAATAGGAGGGGGGAGCCTTCAATCCTGCTGTTGCAAGGCTTCCTCATATTGAGAGCGGACAAAGAGGTTGGTTTCCGTTAAGGATTTTGACTCAAGTAACCTTTTGATTCTATCATCTTTGAACTTTGAGAGTGCGCGCACAGCGTAGCCCCTTGCAAGATAGCACGGGGAATCTAAGAGCTTAATGAGCCTTTTCCTCGCAAGAATTACAAGAGTGTCATCGGGATGTTTTTCATAAATTGAAGGGGCCACCCGACCGATCAATCGGATGTATTTAATTCTTTTCCAGCACATCAATTCATCAAATTTTTTCTGAGTGAGTCCGGGCAATGAGGCTCTACCCGCCTCAATAGCTGCAATTCCAACTATATCAGGATTTCCCAAAATCTCCAGTCCGGCTCCGGCAGTATTTACAGCCTGCCCCACATAATTTTCCCAGAATCTTTTCTTTAGCCTTTTTAAAGCACCTTCCAGGACCTCTTCATTTCCGATTTTCTCAAGTGCCCAGAGAGCTGTGCTTCTCACAAGATAACTTTTGTCTTCCATTGCGTCAAAGAGAGGCTCCACAGACTCGGGATTCTTGAGCTTCCCGAGCGCCACACACGCAACAAGTCGCATTCTCATATCTTTATCCTTCAAATACGGAATAATCTCCGTAGCAGCCCTCTTGACTCCAATATCCCCAAGTGCTGCAATTATTGCCCTCTTTACCTTCTTTTTCTTCTCAGATTTCAAAAGGGCAATGAGGGTGTCAAGAGACATTGTGTCTTTTAAATCTCCAAGTAGTCGTATACAGTTTATCCTGATAGTGTCATTGTCTGAGTGGAGACCTTTGTAAATGTATGGACGTGACTTTTCTCTTAGATGCTTCACAACATATCGGATAGCACGGTACTCGAGGGTTGATGTGGTTTTAATCTTTTGGGTGAAAATATACTCAAGGGAAACATCCCCAAGCTTTACAAGCTCCTTTCTTGCAGAATCCACCTCTGAAATGGCCTCCCGCACCCGCCACTTTGAAGCCTTTTCAAATAGCTTCTCAACATTGGCATTGGTAACGAGAAAAATTGATAGCAAGACCTGAATCATTTCCCTGTCTCCGTATCGATGCCAACTCCATAAGTGCCAAGTAGCCAGATTTTATTGTCACGGCCTGGCAGTCCTTTTCTATAAACATCTTTTCCACCAAGATCAAGAAAGACACCAACAGCGGCCGAGTTTCGCCCCCAATTTGCCCAGCCCTGGCCTGCATTCTTCTCCCTTGTCATGTAAGTGTCATTACCTTTTGAATCGATGAAAAATCCTACAGAATTGTAGATACCAGCTCCCTGACCACCGGAGACATAGTAGTTGTCATCACCGGATTTATCCACAAGCCAGCCCACAGAGAGGTCATGTCCTTCTCCCTGAGACGGACCATATCTTGAATAATATGAATCGTCACCACCACGATCCACCAGAATGCCGGTAGAAAGGTGAATACCCGCCCCCTGAACATATTCGACCCCATGATAGGTGTCATCACCTGCGTCATCCAAAAGCAGACCAGCAGAAATCCAGTAGCTTGCCCCCTGTCCATAGACTTCCACGTAGTACGAATCGTTCCCTCTCGTATCAACAAGGATACCTATCCCACCGGAAATGTCCGGCCTCCAACCCATGGCAAACCCCTGGGCAAATGAGCGGTAATTGTGAGGTAACAAGGGATGATGGATATAGTATCCACCAGCGTAGTATCGATCATTTCCTGCATCATCAAAGAGCAATCCCAATCCCTTAACCGAGCCAAATCCCTGGGCCCAGTCATAGGCCTGATAATCATCGTCACCTTTTAAATCTTCAAGTATGCCCAGACCAAAATTGCCACTTCCCTCAGTGAAAAATCCAGCACGGTAAGCATCGTTTCCATCCACATCAATCAAAGCGCCACAACCAAGAATGCCAGCACCAAGGGAAACATGTGATGAGTAGTAGTAATCGTTTCCTTCACCATCGTAAAGGACTCCAATCCCAAAGTATCCACTGCCAAAGGAAACAACTCTATTTGAGCGATAGACATCATCTCCACCAAAATCAATGATTACACCAACGGGATGACTCAGAATACCAATCCCAGCTCCAAGCCGCCCGTAATACTCATCATCCCCTCCAAAATCCACAATCAATGCATAATCGCCACGGTAAATGTTTTTGCCCACTCCCCCGACAGCGACTTCCCCAAGTGGTGTATTAAATTCATACTGGAATGAATCGCTAACCTGAGGAGCGTTGCTAACAAAAGCTTTTACAGCCTCAAGAACATCATGAAAGGCAGAAAGCATGTATTTGAGTTCAACCTTCTTTAGAATCATCGAGAGGGAGTCGAGAGGGACAGACGTCGTATCACCGTAAGGGAACGGTGTTTCTTTTCCAAATTCTCGCAAAATTACCCCTCTCAGGGTGTCATCAAGAGAATCATCCTCATCGGTCCACCAGTAAATTCCATCTGAAAGTAGCGTATCAATCTCGCCCCCAGACAATTTTGAAAATGTTTTTTGAGATAGCTTTGAAGCTGCATAAAGGGATTTTATCAATTCACTCAACCTGGGATTTAAAGTATCCGGAAATTTTAGGCCCTCGGAGTCCACCGGGTAATCGTAAGCTGGCTCATCAATTAATGAAGAAAGGTAGCTCACCAGTGCAGGTGAATCATTTTTGAGGGATTTGATGGAATCCTCAATGGAGTCAGCCACATAAGGCATGGAAAGTGGGTCATTCAGGAATTTTTCCACGATTTTCAGTCGAAACGGATCCTTTTTCACCCAGATCTTTTCATACTTAAGGTCTTCTCTCGTAACGTTTAAAATCTGCAGTGCCTCGTTTATGTACCTGTTTTCAACGTCAGAAATAGTTAGAGAAAATGCGATAAGAATAGTAAGGAGCATACATAAAGCTTAACAAAGCCACGAGAACCTATCAAGCAGTGAGCGCCCACGCACAAAGCGTGTGGGGGATGGTTGACTGAACCGGTGGTTTTAGTTAACATAATAGCGATTGGTCGGGGCGTAGCGCAGCCCGGTTAGCGCACCAGCATGGGGGGCTGGGGGTCGGTGGTTCAAATCCACTCGCCCCGACCATTTTTCTTCTTATGAATGTCCTGATCGCTATTCCCGCCTACAACGAAGAGGGTAGAATCTCAAAACTCCTCGATATACTCGTTAAAAAATACCCAAAAGAAAACATACTCGTGATTGATGACGGTTCAGCTGACAGAACGTATGAAGAGGCTAAATCCTTCGGTGTAAAAGTCATCAAAAATTCACCCAATCTCGGTAAGGGTGAATCCATCAAAAAAGCCTTTAAATATGCACTTGATCACGGATTTGATGCAGTCATTACCATGGACGCTGATCTCCAGCACGATCCTTCAGACCTTCCCAAATTCATTGCAAAATTTAAAAATGAGGGCTGTGACCTTGTTATAGGCACACGTTGGCACGAGCTCTATAAAATGCCTTTCCTGAACTATATTTCAAACCGCATTACCACGATGATTCTCTCACTCCTTGCCGGGACACGCCTCCCGGATACGCAAAGTGGCTATCGTCTCTATTCACGACGTGTTCTAAGACTCAAATTCACCCAATCCCGATACGATTTTGAATCAGAAGTAGTGTTTAAAATTGCTGTTGCTGGCTTCAAAGTCTGCGGTGTACCGATAAAGGTCATCTATGGGACCGGGATCAGCTCAGTGGATAAGGTTCGCGATACTTTGAGATTCATCAAACTGGCGTTAAAATTCCTCTGGAGATGAGTAAAAAGCTAATTTTGATATCCAACGACGACGGTGTGGAAAGTGAAGGTATTTACAGACTTCGTGAAGCCGTCTCACATCTTGGTGATGTTTACATTGTTGTGCCTGATAAAGAAAGAAGCGGTGCGAGCCACTCTATCACACTTCGAAAGCCAATAAAGGTTAAAAAGGTAGACGAGAGAGTCTTTGCTATCACTGGAACCCCGGCAGACTGCATCCTTCTTGGGATATTCGAGCTTCTTCCACGGAGACCTGACCTTGTTCTTTCGGGAATCAACAAAGGTTACAATCTCGGAGAAGAC
>WFZT01000220.1 GCA_015489415.1 Caldifarciminota bacterium
CTTCTTATCAATCTCAATAGCCTTCAATGTATATTTTTTAGCCTCCTCAAGTTCCCCCATATCCTGTAGTATTTGTGCTAAATTGTTGTAATCAGTAGCTAAAGTGGGATGATCTGGGCCAAATGCCTTCTTATCAATCTCAATAGCCTTCAATGTATATTTTTTAGCCTCCTCAAGTTCCCCCATATCCTGTAGTATTTGTGCTAAATTGTTGTAATCAGTAGCTAAAGTGGGATGATCTGGGCCAAATGCCTTCTCATCTATTTTAATAGCCTTCAATGTATATTTTTTAGCCTCCTCAAGTTCCCCCATATCCTGTAGTATCGATGCTAAATTGTTGTAGAGTATCCCAAATATTTCATCATTTTTGTTATAAACTTTTCCAGCAAGTTCTATTGCCCTGTTGATAAATCCTCGTGCAAGCGGATAATTCCCTCGATCCTGTAAATCTCTTGCAAGTTTGTCGTACAGTGCAACAAGCTTTTTAGTAATTTCCTCGGATTTCTTCTCTTCCTCGAGAATCTGTATGCATTGGATGGTATCACCTGTTCCGCGGGGTTCAAAGTTCATTATCTTTTTCACAATTTCTTTTCTTTGCTCTGGTGGAAAGGGAATTCTATTTCTCAATGCACTGATTATTACTCCATAGACCCTGAAAAAATCTCCTTCCGGGTAGAGAATTTTAAGTTTATTCTGGAGTAAATCCAGAATACCCGATTTTAATGGTATGAGGATTTCAAGGAAATCCCGGCTAAGAAATGTCGGGAAAGCTCTTCGTGGCTTAAGTATGAGGAGTCCCTGGATTTCTTGGAAATTTTTGAAGTAATATTCATAGAACTCAAGGACCTTTTTCATCTCCGGATGCGAGAAAATCTCCCTCTCACTGTCATAATCCTCAAAAAGTTTGAGATAAAGGGGATGGAAGTCATATTTTACAAGGTCAGGAAATTTACCCAGTAATTTCTCTGCCTTATCCGATTCACCAGCGGATACCAACTCATTGAGGAAATACTTAAATTCTTCAAGGCTGAAAGTTTTGATATGCACCACAGGTTCAAGTGGTTCTCTTTCCGTAAATGCAGGAGACAGTCTTGTGGTGATTATTACCTTAAGGGGAATTTCATGGCTATTGACACTTTTAAGGAAGTTTTTCCAGGAGGTAACAGTAATAACTCCTGAGTCTCTATCCTGTAACCCTTCAAAATCGTCCAAAATTAGCAGTATTGATGGATAATCGAGAATTTCAAAAAATCTTTTAAAAAGGCTCATAGGGGCAAGGTGGGAAAACTTTTCTTTAAATTGCTCTGTATCTTCCCTCAATTCCATCAATCTTCTAATAGGTCCAACACCACCCTCAATAAATCTATCTATGATATAGAGCAGGAGCTCATGGGGGGAGTTTATTTTCTCATCTGGCAATTTAACACCGATAATGTGCTCGTATTGGGACCTTAATAGATGGGCAGTATAATCGGCAAGAGAGCTTTTCCCGGAGCCTCCAATACCGTGTAGAACCACAATATTCGCATTTTCAAGGTGATGTGCCACCTTCCTGACAGGCTCAAACCTATAGACAAAGGGTTTACCCGGTGAATAGATTCCAAGGGAGATAAATACCCTGTTTTTCTTCTCCCTCTTTTCCTTTAGCGCGTTTTCAAAAATATTGTGATTTATGCCAAGATACAAAACGGGATTCCACCATTCACCACCACCTGACTGAAGTTTTATTCTTGCCATATCCAGTGCTTCGGCAGGGAAACTGAGCCTGAAGATGTCTTCGTAAAGTTTCTTTGTAGTCTCAATGGCATCTTCATCACTCACAGTGGTCTGATGTGCAACTACGATGGGGACACCGCGGCTGTGTAGAAAGTATGAAGCAGATGAAAATGCCCCGAAGTCGGGAGCAGCAGTTTCACAGGCATTTAAAACCACAAGTCCAGCATTCACCTGCTGGAAAAGAACTGCAAAGTCCTCTCCATCAATTTCGTCGGTTCGGGTAAAATCTTTCTGGTTTTCTAATAGAAGTTTTCTTCCTTTTGCACCGTGCCCAATGTAATGAATGATGTGATAACCACCGCGGGCAAGTTTTTCCTTTATGCGAGCACGGTTGGCCTCAACCTCAATATCTATTTCGAGAAGGCCGGACGAGAGGTAATCAGAGACCGACTCCCGAATTATCTCTATCTCTCTTAATGGGTCAAGTGGCCTCTCCCTGTATGTTTCAATGGGCATGGAGAGGATTATGAGCATCTTTATCGGTGGCTTTTCAGGTGGATTAAATAAAAATGCGGCTCCGGGAACTGACCTGATGATGGAGACATTTCCTCCTGTTGCAAGAAATGAGTTGTGTTTGGGCTCTGGATTCAGGAGTTCCCACGGGATTGCCTGAATTTCGTGGATATTTGAGGAGATGTTGATTACGAGGTGTTTTTTATTGTTTGTTGCTTCCTGGAATAGTTTTTCAAAAAGCTTTCGTCTTGATTCATTTGAAAAAGTGACTTCAAATATTCTATTACCGAAGAGGTGTGCTTTCTGGGGGTCAACTTTGTAATGCCTTTTGTATTCGCTCCAGTAGGGCTCAGGAAATGAGAATTTTGTGGGTGAATCACCCTGAACCTTTAAAAAATATTCCCCCTCTTCCTGCCATATATGAACATCCAGTTTCAAAGGTTCCTGCATACCGAGATTTTACTCCAATACAGAACATTAATCAACAAAACTTCTCTATGGGCCTACTACAAAGTGGAATGTGATTATGCCTTCTTCGAGGTGGGGTTTGATGCCTTTCTTGAGGGGCTCGAATCGCCACTGATAGAGTATACTTCTTATGCTCCGTTCGGCATTTGGATCCCCTTTCTTCACAAATTCCACCCTTTTCACATACCCTTGAGGGTCAACTGTTACTCTGACTTTGATGGTAACATCTGAAAGGAGTGGCAACCGTGGGGGCAGGACGTAATTAATTAGCCTTCTCTGACTGATTATCCCCTCAATCTTTACATTCACACTTTTGTTCCCAAAAAGCTGCTGGGCTATTTCCTTTTCTTTCTTTTCAATCTCTTTCTTTGCCAGCATCTCCTGGCGTATACGTTCCTCAACCAGTTTCTCCTCAGGAGTCTTTTCCTCGGTTTTCAGAGGCTTCTTCCCCGCTTTCGTTTTCTCGAGGGCAGGTTTTGGAGCGGGTTTTCTTATCACTGTTGTGGGGAGTGTCTGTACCTCCACCCATTTTTCCTCAGGTGGTTTCGGTCGCGAGCTAATCTTTATGAATGCAAAGATCAGGAGAATCACAGCGTGAATGGCGATTGAATATAAAATGGGCTTATTGAGCTTCATTCTTCTTTATAAGTTGCGATCAAGAGTTTCTCCCCGCCGGCTTTTTTTGCCTCGTCCAGAACTTTTACAGCTTGCTCGAGGGGGAGTGAGGCGTCCGCCCGCAAAACAATGATCTGCTTGGGATTAATCTCAAGAAGCTGCTTTATTTTTGGTGAAAGATCTTTTAGTAAAACGGGCTTATTGTTGAGAAAAATGGCGCCGCTCTTTGTAACGGTAATGGTAATCTGCTTGTTTACTGTGGTTTTTTCACTCGTTACAGATTTTGGCAGCCTCACCCGAATGCCTTTTTGCACCACATAGGTAGAGGTGAGCAAAAAGTAAATCAGCAGGAGCAGAACAATGTCGGCAAGGGAGATGAAGTGGAAGACGGACATAGGCTTGTGCTTCATCTCAAATTTCATGACTGGCTCACCTCACTCAAGAGGTCAAGTAGCTCAATTGAGCTGGTCTGCATCTCATAAACGATCTCGCGGACCTTTCCAACCATGTAGTTATAAAG
>WFZT01000221.1 GCA_015489415.1 Caldifarciminota bacterium
ACCAGCTCGCCTTCATTTTCGGTTGGCTGCAATGTCTCTGGATCAATGGTCTCCAATATCAATTGTTCATCCACGCAATGCATTGTCCCCTGGTCACACTCGTGACCTATGAGTCCTGCCTCTCTCAGCCCGTAAGAATCATAGACAGGTACGCCGAACGCCTGGGAAATTGCCTGCCTGTCCACATCTGATAGCATCTCGCTGGTGGTAACGATTACAGAAAGCCCCCTCCTTTTAAGTTCCAGGAGATCAAGCCCCAGCCCTTTTGCCATGTTAACTGTGAGGACCAGTGTGCTAGGATAGCCAAAGATGCATTTGGGCCTCCATTTTTTCCAATAATCGTAATATGTTTTTAGTCTATCTGGAGTCAGCTCAAATCCATTTGTCAGCCCGTCGTTGATGAACCAGTCCCTGATCTTTTTTATCCAGTCCTGTTTGCTGAGTTCCACTGGTGAACCCCAATAGTACATCTCCTTTTCACCCCGTTTCATCCCAACCCATTCATGGCCTCTCATGCGTGCTGCATTGATGTGCGCCTCCCGGGTCGACGAGGTGTAAAATTCCAGTGCCTCGTTGGTTGAGCCACTGGTGCGCACCAATTGGACCCGTTTCCCCTCGCCCCTCCACACCATGTCCTCACGGTGTCTTCTAATCTGATCCTTATCCAGAAGCGGAAACTGCTTAAGGTGCTCCAGTGATTGTATCTCCTTTGGGTCGATCCCATGTCTTTCCATGGTCATCTTCCAAAAAGGGCAGTTTTCATAGGCAGAGGCGACTAGTCTCTTCAGCCTCGCCAGTTGTAATTCTCTAATCTTTTCTTCTGGCCACCACTGGCTCTGATTGAGCTCGCGGAGAATCCTAAAGCTCGGTCTTCCCAAAAGTGTCTCTTGTAGCCTAAAGAGATTTCTCGCAATAGTTGGGTGCATGTATTTGTTCCCTCAAGATTCCTGTGAATGTGGATTGCCTATTATGTCAAAGGCCTGGGAACCAAATTTTTTCACCATTTGGAACAGATCTACGAAAAAAGGCTTTGGGTCCGTGAGCATGAAAGAATCATCCCTTGTCCATGGGCCAGAGTGCCACAGGAATTCAGAAATGGTCCTTATCTTCCCAAGTCTCTTCTCACCAGGGGGAAGTTGATCTCCACGGATCATCCCAAACATCCAGTTGGCGTCTCCCCCTAGTATCCTCGTCCTGAGGCCCAGTTTGTATTTTGTCTTTTTCATCTTGTTTGGCTCGAAATGGCTCTGCCACAACAGAAACGGTGCCTCGAATCCAGCCATGATCACAGTGGGGAGCCCTCCAATGAATCTTGGGTTTATTTCAAGGAAGATGTATTTCCCACTCTTTGGATCAAGATGAAACTGGACCCCGCCTATGCCTGAATAATCTATTGCCTTCAGTAATCTTACGGCATCATTCACCATATCTGGATGATAGCAGCTTTCGCGCAACACAGTCACCCCACCGGCCAGCGGCATATGGTGAATGCCTATATACTCACCATACATGAATGCCTCTCCATTGTGCATGAGTATCTGTACATGGTCTTCTACGCCCGGGTGGTACTCTTGAACTATCACGTTTTCTGCTATGTCTTTTACTTGTGAATAAAGATGCCTCAATTGATCTTTATCTTTCGCATATGCCGCCTTCCAGGGGGCGATCTGTCCACCTTGGACATTTTGTCTCCTGGTCCTTAAGACCAATGGAAATCTCAAATTTATATCACTCTGTTGAATTATCTCGTCCAGCCTTCTACCTCTTGCAACTGGAATCTTGAGTTCCTTGCAAAGAGAGTGCATGTAATCCTTATCCGTTGCCTTCTCAAAACACTCCTTGGGGGGTGAAAAGATGTGAATTTCAGGTTCGAACTCGCTTCTGTGTTCTATTAAGGTTTTGTGATAGGATTCCGCAATGGGCATTATGGAACCTGCGCCTAAGTCCCTGGCAAGTTCTTTTAATTCTCTAATGAATTCCTTGGAGCCAGGCGATTGATCAAGGATCCATGCACTGGCGGCGAACCTGCTGTGTGCAGATTGACCGTGCCTGGAATGCACCACTGCGTGAACTGTGAGTCCATTTCTTGCAAGGCTTCTCACCACCCAGAGTCCCACCTGCGTGTCGCCAACAAGGGCAAGGACAGTGTGAGAAGGGCTGCTGTTACCACTTAGTTTTTTGGTGTTCTTTTTTATTAACTGCATTACATTGTCTGCCTATAGTCCCTCAATACCAATAAAATTTGTTTAATCCTTGTATGAATTTTCTTGTAACCGTGACCAATGGATTGGGGTAAGAACATGGTTTAACACGCTTTGGCCTATAGCCTTTCTGTATCATCTCCGCCAAGTCTGAAAAAGTGCGGATAGGATACCTGGTCTTGTTTTCTGCGAGCCATTTGCATAGTCTTTTAAAACGATTAATCACTACCCTGTTGGGTCTGCCACCGTTGTATTGAACGTCTTTCACCTTAAAAAGGCTAAAACTATGGAGAATCAATACGGCATCTGCCCCGGCTTCGCATATTTTTTTTATTATGTATTTACATTCGTTGAAAGATGTGCCCATGAGATCAAGGGGCTGGCTCGGTCTTATTAGTCCTGGAATGGCGATTTGTTTGAATCCTGAAAGCGCCACCTCTAGGACATCTCCATACCACTTTGCGCCATTATATTCTTCGCTATCTTTGAAGAGGCACTGCCCCCCCAGGTACGGGAAGGTATAACTACTGTCAAGGAGAAGGCCAGCTCGTGAAACCGCCTTTAGGGTCTCTTCAGATGCCCCCATGTTCCCGGCTCTAAAGGCTACGGGTCGTCTTCCACACCATTTTTCGATTCTGTAGGCCCCCTCCTTTATCAAAAAATGTTGTTCTTCTTCATCTAAGTTTGCCATATCATCGCTAAATACAAATTTCTCACCCTTTAACTTCTGTCCATAATGCCAGTGGTTGGGGTGAATATGGAGTTGCACATCATTTCCCTCGTCAAGCAAGTATTCGCAAATTCTCTCTGCTTCGCCTGGGTATCCTTGTTCATCCATAAAGGCCTCTACAAAAAAGGTTGCTGAAAGATTGTAATCTCTAAGGATTGAACAAATTAGCCTTAGGCCATATTCATGTTCTCCATATTTCCCCCAGACAGCTCGTACAGGAGGTACAGGCTTTAAAGCAGGGTCGCCCCACGCCCCTCCCATACTACATTCCACATCAAAGGTTATAAAAACATTAGCCTTTTTTTTCATGATGAAATTGCTTGTTTCAAAAATCGTGTTTACCAGAATAAATTTTATTTAAAATATCTTGAGCGTATCTTTTATATTTAGGCTGTAACTTTACTGCATGTTTAATGTCACGAATAGCTAAAGTAACTCTTCCTAAGTGAGCATAGGCCTTACCACGTAATAGATAAGGTTTGCAATATTTAGGCATAAGTTTTATGCATTCAGTGGTATCATTAATTACAAGTACATATAAGCCCTTATGATAATAACATTCAGCCCTATGCTGAAAGGCTTTTGGATGTTTTCGATAATTGAGTAGAATAGTCATAGTATAATCATTGATAGCTTGGTCACAATCACCCTTATAATAGCTTATATTTGCTCGCCAATAGTATAAATCTACATCTTTAGGAAATTTTAATAACCCCCTTGACAAAATTTGAAATGCTTTGTTGTAATTTTGTTGCTTGGCAAAATGAAGAGCTTTATTTAAAAAATCTTCTTTTGAAGAAGCAATTGATTGATCAATACCGAAAACAACTATCAATACTAGAATACATAAAAAAAGAGAAGCTTTTTTGAATTGTAAAATAAATAATTTACTTTCCATGAGTTAATGAGTAAAGAAAAACTCCCATCATGCCAAGCCGTGGAGGTATAGGCCTTAAGGAATTGTCACCCCATGCCCCACCCATACTACATTCTACATCGATTGTTATGTAAACTCCTGGTTTCATTTAAGCTTGATTTTTTGAAAGATTTTCACTACCTCAAGGCCAACCTCGTCCCACCCTTTAATATTACTTGCATTAATTATATTTCCCCTAT
>WFZT01000222.1 GCA_015489415.1 Caldifarciminota bacterium
ACTCACAACCATGCTGCTCCTATGGTTTATCTTTGTCGGATACTTTATCCTGCGGGAGTTTGTGGATGAAGACGAGAAAAGGGCAAGGCTTTCCGCTATAATTGCGATAATAGGTTTTCTGGATGTTCCTCTCGTGTTTATTTCGGTGAGGTTGTGGCGTTCACTCCATCCTGTGGTGATCGAGAGCTCGAAGAAGGGCTTTTCCATCGCTCCCAAAATGCTTCACGCGCTACTTTTTTCACTACTCACTTTTACCATACTTTATGCGGTTTTGCTACATATCAGGGTACATTTAGGTGAGGCTGAGCTTAAAATTAAAACATTGAAGAGAAAAGCATTGGAGGAATTTTAAGATGGCAAAGATAAAGAAAATCTGGGCAAGAGAAGTTCTCGATTCTCGTGGAAATCCAACTGTTCAGGTAGATTGCTGGCTCGACGACGGGTCTTTTGGTCGAGCCACTGTGCCGTCCGGGGCATCAACGGGTAAGCATGAGGCCCTTGAGCTCCGCGATGGCGATAAGGACAGATACGGTGGGAAAGGAGTGCTCAAGGCAGTTGCCAATGTGAATGAGAAAATTGCCCCTGAGTTAGAGGGTAAGGACGCAATGAATCAGGCGGCGGTTGATGATTTCCTTATCAGTCTTGATGGCACTGAAAATAAATCCAAGCTCGGAGCAAATGCTATTCTTGGCGTATCCATGGCTGTGCTCAAAGCCGCGGCTGCGTCTGCCGGATTACCCCTTTACCGCTATATCGGAGGAGCCAATGCCAAAATCATGCCTGTTCCGTTCATGAATGTCATCAATGGCGGCGTTCACGCAGACAATAACCTTGATATTCAGGAATTTCTGATTGTACCCCTTGGAGCCCCCAATTTTAGAGAGGCGCTTCGCTACGGAGCAGAAACATTTCACACCCTCAAGAAGATTTTGAAAGAAAGGGGTGATTTTACTGGAGTCGGCGACGAAGGTGGATTTGCTCCAAATTTGGATAACACCGAAGAAGCACTTTCCATCCTGGTGGAAGCTATTGAAAAAGCAGGATATGCACCGGGGCAGGATATTGCCCTTGCGATAGATTCCGCCGCCTCAGAATTCTATAGAGACGGAAAATATTATTTAGATGGCAAGGAATTTACAGCCGAAGAGCTGGCAGATTACTACGGTGAAATGTTTGAGAAATTCCCTCTCGTCTCATTTGAAGACCCGTTTGCTGAGGAGGACTGGGAAGGATTTAAACTATTCACGGCCAAATTTGGGGATAAAGTCCAGATCATCGGAGATGACATTTACGTAACCAATGTAAAACTCATTTCGAGAGGAATTAAGGAAAAGGCTTCAAATTCTGTATTGATTAAGCTAAACCAGATTGGGACAGTGACGGAGACGCTTGAGGCTATTGAGCTTGCCCACAAGGCAGGATTTACCGCAGTTATTTCTCACCGCTCGGGTGAAACCGAAGATACCACCATTGCGGACCTGGCAGTGGGCGCAAATACAGGCATGATAAAAACAGGCTCTCTATCCAGGTCTGAAAGGATAGCCAAATACAACAGGCTCCTTCAGATTGAGGAGGAGCTCTCCTACACTGCAATCTACCTGGGTAGAAGAGCTTTGAATCCAAAGCCATGAACAGTGTTAAGATAATTTTCTCAAAAATAAAGGAGATAATCACAGGGGCGCTTATTCTGGGCCTTGTTTTTTACACTGCTTTTCACGTAAACAAGGCCCTTAAAGGGTATCTCAATTCGTCTCACCAGTACAGAGAGGCGAGGGATACCCTTATGGTCGCCCGCGTGGAGAAAATTTTAAGAGGTCGGAAAATCCAGTACCTTAAGTCCAGGGAAGGTAAAAAGGCCATGTTTATCAAGTCCGGATTCATCCCAGCGGGCTACACTGTTTACCGCATGAAGAGGAAGGGAAAATGAGAATCTCAGATTTCAGGAGTGATACCATAACGAAGCCCACTGAACGCATGCGGGAGGCTATGAGAAATGCTGTAGTAGGGGATGATGTACTCGGTGACGACCCCACCGTGAAAAGGCTTGAAGAGATCGCTGCAAAAAAGGTTGGGAAGGAAGCAGCGCTCTTTGTCCCCTCAGGCACAATGGGGAACGCCATTGCGGTGAAGGTATGGACCAACGAAGGTGAAGAAGTTATTGTCGAAGAGAAGGCGCACATTTACAACTTTGAATCCGGACATCTTGCATTTATTTCAAGGGTCATACCGAGACCTCTACCATCAAAGAGAGGAGTCTATGACCTCGATCTATTGAGGAAAGCAGTAAACAAGCGGAAAGATTACCACGTGCCGCAACCTACCCTGATAACTCTTGAGAATACACATAATTTCTGGGGCGGGGCTGTGATTCCACTTGAGCATTTTAAAGAGGTACGTAAAATCGCCGACGAGCGAGGTCTCAAAGTGCACCTTGACGGGGCAAGAATATTCAACGCTTCCATCGCCAGTGGGGTTCCAGCTCATGAATATGCTTCCTGCGTAGATTCCATAATGTTTTGCCTCAGTAAGGGGCTTGGAGCTCCCATTGGCTCAATGCTTGCAGGTCCACGCGAGTTCATTGATAAAGCAAGGCATGTGAGAAAGATGCTTGGTGGGGGCATGAGGCAGGTGGGTGTGATTGCAGCAGCAGGAATAATTGCCCTTGAGGAAATGGTTGATAGGTTAAAAGAGGACCACCGGCGGGCGAAAATCCTCGCTGAGGGCTTATCAAAATTACCCGGAATCGAAATTAATCCTGATGACGTAGAAACCAACATCCTGTTTTTCAAAGTAAGGGCAATGAGTGCCCCAGAGCTTGTTAACAAGCTAAGGGAGCACGGTGTTCTTGCGCTTGCCCTCTCCGATGAGGATGTGAGGATGGTTACGAGTAAAGAGGTGGATGACGAAGACATCCACCACGCCCTCGAGGTGTTTGAGAAAATACTGGGGTAACATTCTGATTAAAGTGCCTGGTTGACAGAGTAGGGGATGGGCATAATTATAAACACGATGAGAACTGGAGTTGCCAATCTACCCTTGCACGGAGGTAAAGCTCCCCGCTGGCTTTTCAACCGCATGAAGGTGCTGGCCGAGAAGATTCTGGAGCTAATTGCCATTGAGTTTGGACCCGAGGAAATTGTTAAACGCCTCTCCGATCCTTTCTGGTTTCAATCTCTCGGGAACGTTATGGGCTTTGACTGGCATTCGTCTGGTCTGACCACTACTACGACCGGTGCCATCAAGGAAGCTCTAAAAAAGATCGGGCCTGAAATCGGTGTTTTCATGGCCGGCGGCAAGGGCAGGACATCGAGGAAAACTCCTGACGAGTTACGTATTATTGGCGAAAAATTTGGAATAAATGCTGAACCTCTGATTTATGCGAGTCGGATGGCAGCAAAGGTTGATTCAACGGCCATCCAGGATGGCTATCAGATTTATCATCATACCATAATTTTCACCAGAACCGGTTTATGGGCTGTGGTGCAGCAGGGGATGAATGAGCGGACCCGTTATGCGAGACGATATCACTGGATCAAAACGGAAAATTTTGTTGATGCCCCGCACACGGCCATCGTTACTGAGAGAAAGTCAAAATTTGTCATTGATACAGTGGCAAAAGATGCTGACCAGGCTCGAAAGGTCATAACTGAACTCTCGCGCGAAAATCCGGATAAGATCTTGAAGGAGATCAAAAACCTGCGAGAGTTAAATTTACCGGCAAGACACCAGTTGCTCCTAAGGGATATTAATCCAGACAGGATTAAGAAAATCTTTATCTCTACCTATGAGAGGCAGCCTGAAAATTTTGAATCCCTCCTTGGAATCCGGGGACTTGGGCCAAAGAGCCTCAGGGCGCTCTCACTTCTATCGGATGTTATCTATGGGGCGCCACCAAGTTACACTGACCCGGCCATATATTCTTACGCGCATGGTGGAAAGGATGGTATACCCTATCCTGTTGATCGAAAGCTTTACGATAATTCCATAGAAATCCTTGAGAGAGCGATAAAAGAGTCAAATTTGGGCCGTGAAGAAAAACTCAAGGCACTACGACGCCTTGCAAGATTTACGAGATAGAGCGGTTCATTTGGGAAAGCGAACTCATTGGGAGAATGATAGCGACTTTAACCCCCGCCCTAAATTGGAGTGAGACAAACTGAGATTAACGATTTAATTTCCATCAATTCAGGAGTTTGACCTTATAATTTTCGACATGGATTACCGAAAAGAGATAGTCAAATACGCAAAGCTAATGTGTGAGAAAGGATATTCAGTGGCAACCGATGGGAACCTCAGTGTCCTGATGGATGACGGTAATATTTTGATAACTCCTTCCGGTTTTAGAAAAGGGGAGGTGACAGAGGATTCGCTTGTTGTCATATCAAGGAATGGTGAGAAGATTGAGGGAAAGTACGAGCCCTCAATGGAAAAATGGATGCACATTTTTATTTATGAGGTGAGAGAGG
>WFZT01000223.1 GCA_015489415.1 Caldifarciminota bacterium
GCTTTACAGCTATGGTTAGAATCCCTTTCCTGAATTTGATGGCCTCTATATTGTAATCGAACCTGGCCGCATATTCCTCATTGAATTCACGGATAAAATTCTCTTCAACATACCGCTCCCAGAGTCCCATCCTTTTGAGTATATCTTTCAACGTCGAATCAATCCTTTCCATCATACCTTTCCTGATACTGTTTGATTTAACTCAATGACATGAAAACCTTCGATTTTCCGCACAGAGGAAATGATTACCTGGCCGCTCAGATGGGAAACTACCCTTGAAATCAACTCGTCACCAAGGACACTCATTGGCTCGTCAAGGATCAATACAGGCAGCTCTCCGAGCCGATCTCCAATTATTTCGCGCTCGGTGAGGAAAAGACCGATGAGTATGAGTCTTTTCTGCCCTTCAGAGGCAGCCGCCACGGCAGGATACCCCTGAAAATTTATAGTTATCTTATCCCTGTGTGGACCGACAAGTGAGAAACCGTTCCGCTTCTCCTCTTCAAAATCCTCTCTTGTATAGTTTTTGAATCCATCGAGTGAGGGCTCGTAGCTAAAATTCACGTTCCCGTCGAGCCCGAGCTCGCGTAATCTGACATTCAATATATTTTCAATCATTTTGAGAAATCGCTCCCTCGAGGCAACGAGCCTTTCACCAATTTCATAAAGCTTGAGATTCCATGGAATCACGTGTTCCATAATGGGATTTTTCTTAAGAAGGGCATTCTTCTCTTTAAGTGCCTTTTTGTAACTCATCAAAAGCTGGTAATATGCTGGGTCAAAGAAACTTCCAAAATAGTCAATATTTTTTCGGCGTGCTTCTGGTGGCCCATCGACAATTTCCTGATCCTTTGAAGTGACAACCAGTGTAATAAAGGTATCAAAAATTTCGGCAAATGAATCAACGCGCTTTTCATCAATTAGATAGTTCTTTTTACCCTCGTAATAGTGAACCTCAAGCGTATGCCTGGTAAATCCATTCTCAACTATTCCCTTTATATCGAAGCCAGTCTCCCCCCACCTTATGAGCCCTGAGTCTTTAACACCCCTGAAGGAACGTGGGACCGAGAGATAAGCAATCCCTTCAAGCAGATTGGTCTTACCCACCCCGTTGGGGCCAACGACAAGGTTAAGCCCGGGCTCAAACTCAAATAGCACGTCCGAGTAGTTTCTAAAATTATGGAGATACAGTTGGAAGATATTCATAAGTTGCGACACAATTATAACTCCAAAACCTATCAGTTTCAACCAATTTCAAACAAAATTTTCGGCTTTTTGTTCTAAATGAGAAATTAATTTTCGTATTGATTTTATTCTGAATAGAAACCAGGAAATTGGATGGTCAAAGAATATTGAATGATGCACTATAGAGGCCCCCTTAAGAAAACCGGTCTCCACATTTCAACTCCAAAATTTCAAAAAGGCGGGGTGGCAGGATTCGTTGTGTGAAGGTGATTTTTCAGCGAAAAACGCTGAAAATACATAAGGTATGGCCGATGGGGTTCTCCATCCAGATTTTCTTTGTGCTTGTTTAATCAAATTGCTCTGATATATAATTGTTCTGTCATGCGAACTATTTTGAAATCAGATAAGGGATTTACGTTGGTTGAGCTAATCATTGTTGTTGCCATTATTTCATTACTGGCCGCCATTGCCATTCCCCAATACAGAAAATTCCAGCTGCGGGCAAAGGTTAGCGAGGCCAAGATCAATGTTAGAGCGATACGCAATTTAGAAGAGGCCTATGCCGCTGAACACGGGGTCTATGTGGCTTGTGCATCCACTCCACCATCCACACCATCGCCTAAAAAACGCGACTGGCCTGACCTGCCTGAGAATGCAGGATTCAACCTCATCGGGTTCAAACCAGCAGGAAAGGTGTATTTTACATATGCTGTTAGACTCGGGAACACTGGAAGAATGCACGGTGGAATAAACTACTCAAAGAACGGCAAAATGTATGCAAATGGGAGCTATACAAATGTAGCTGAGGCCCGCTATGGAATCACTGACATCACCATTTATGCAACTGGGGATCTTGATGGCGACCACAACTTTGCAACTTTCTACACGACAGATGAAGAAACAGAGATATTTCCCTACCCACCGGGTGCCGGAACATCTGTATTTTAACCCCGTAAGGTATTAGATTTCCCTTTGAGAGTTGAGAACTTTAGCCTTTGTCCACACCCATAGTGCGAGGTGAAGGGAGATTCCCCTAAATTGCTCAAAACTCTGAGGTTTCTTTAGCATACTGATCGGGCGGAGAAGAAGTGATTCACGAATGGACAGTCTGCATTATTGCCTAATGATTTCTCAATAACGTTCCTAAACGCCATTTTTCTTTAATCTAAAACTTAATCTTTACGGGTTGGGTTTAAGTCAGAGTGTTCGAAAATGTTTCCCCTGTTTATCTTTTAGCTGGGGTGAACAGAGTTAGGAGAAAAGCGATGGATTCGTAAATTACGGATTCCGTATTCTCCAATTAGGGCATAACAAGTTTCAAAACTCCCTCCCTCCCTTAGGAGGGGGAATTTATCGACTGGTTTGCGATTATCAATGAGGTTACGTGTATCCGTTGTGGAAAGTGGTAACTAAAATTTAGGATTTTTCGAACAAGCTTGGTTTAAATTGGCTTGGACTTGAATTGGTGCTATGGAATTTTTCTTTCCTCCTTGAGTCTCTCCACCACCTGCCTGAGTCTTAGTGGATAGTCAGTAAAAATGCCATCAACTCCCATCCTGACAAGCTTGACCATTTGTTCAATCCGGTCAACTGTCCAGATATGGACTACAAGGCCCTTTCGATGAGCAGCCTTCACAAATCCCGGGGACACAACGGTGAGTTTTCCAAATTTTATAGGAACCTGAAGGGCATCACCTCCAGGTCTGTACAATCCAGTTAAGGCGAGTTTCTGTAGTATGTAGAAAATAAAAGCCTCCCTCTCAGATAGCCCTGTTGCCACCTCTGGGGCCTCTTTTCTGAATCTCGATATGGCCTTGTGGGAGAAAGAGGACACGATGGTGAGATTCTCTCTGTGGTACTTTCTGATCAAATCAGCAAGCTTCTTCTCAATTCCCCTGCCGGATTTCTTGATCTCAATGTTTATTATGACTCCTGGAAACTTCTGGAAAACCTCTTCGAGCGTGAGGATTTTTAGTCCTTTGCCCCTGAATGGGTAGGTTTCGCCATCCTTCGTGAACCAGTAGCCGGCATCTAATTTTTTTAATTCGGCGAGGGTCAAATCTTCGATTTGACCCTCGCCGTCCGTCGTCCTCGATACATCACTGTCATGGAACACCACAATGACCGAATCCCTGGTCATGTGGATGTCAAGCTCCAGTGCATTTGCACCTTCTTCCAAAGCATACTTGAACGCCGGAAGAGTACTTTCGGGATATTCCCCACTCGCTCCACGATGCGCAAAAATTATGAATTTGTGGTTCTTGAAAATGGGCTTTGGCTCCTTTTTTGTGTAGCCAGAAAGAGAGATCGAGAAAATCTGAAGGACAATATAAAAGACGACAACACCGATTAAAAATCTCATATTTCCTTGTAAATACGACCAAGAGAGTGCCCGGGCATACTGATTTCAATATCTAAAAAATACCCGAATGGGGTCTCATAAACCTCGTACCCAACATTCTCAAGACGTTCGTGTGCCCTTCTCAGCACCTCCCTTGAAAACTCCGGAGAAGCCTTGCTCTTTGAAAGATGTGCAAATGAGTGGAGAAGTACCCTTTTTGTGCCAATCTTGCCGCAGAGCCATTTGATATTCTTAATGAGGTTTGTCACAACCTTTCCACTCCTCTCCTCGTCCTCTTGCTCTACATGAATAAAGGCCATGACAAGGTCATGGATTTCGCGGGATTCAGGCTCTGGGTCAGGATTATCAAGACCCTTTTGGGCAGGCCTGTAGGCAACTCTATTGGCATGAACCAGAACTACTCTCATCTGTCACTCCTTCCTTGATTTTAACCAAATTATATAATGCCTCATTGGCTGGTATATCAACTCCCAGCCTTCCCGCAAGCCCCACGATGTAGCCTGAAATGTAGTCATTTTCGGTTCTTCTGCCATTCTCAATATCCTGGAGCATGGATGAGCGATTGCTTCGGGTCTTCTGAAGAACCTCAGTAACGAGCCCAAGCGGGTCTCCCGTGGTTAATTCTATGGAAAGAAGCCTGGTAAGTGCCACGATTTCATCCACGGTTTTTCTCACTATTCTAAAATTCCCGGGACGTAGTAACTCACCATTCTGGACTTCTAAAATGGCACTCAGTGGGTTGACCGCTGCATTGATCAGAGCCTTGGTCCAGAGAATAGACTTATACGAGGGATGAAATTTGATAAAAGGCAACTTCAAAATTCCGGGCAGTGATGTTCCTTCCTCAAAGGGAGCGACAAGGGTTTCCCCTTCAATGGATGCAACAACTGTTTTGGTATGAGATTCTCTGTATCCTCCAAGTGTCGTAACCCCAAAGAACACTTCTTCCCTCTCGTGCATATATTTTGAAACAATCTCCACATGCTTGAGACCGTTCTGGAGGAAAAGGTAATGATTAGCATTGAGCCTGCCCAATAGGGCCTTCAGGGCACATTCAAGCTGATAGGATTTTGTGGTGAAAACAGCGAGGTCATAGTCTTTTTCCGCAGAGAAAATCTCGGGATTTAGCGTTTCTTCACTTCCATCAGGCAAAACGAGTGTGAGCCCCTCGGTTTTAATTTGTTCAAGTCGGGACGATGATGAGTGATACACAGAAATCTCACTTCCTGAGCGGAAAAAAAGGAGAGCAAAAATTGAGCCTATGGCACCGGGACCTACAATCAGAACTCTTGGCATACTATTCAGAAATTGATTTGAATATTTCCATGCCTCTTTCCTGTGGGGGCTTCGTCACAAGAGAAAGAACGATAAAGACTAAGCTTGCCACTACCAGTCCCCAGATTGCCGGATGCCATCCGTAAAGCTTCACATGCAGATGGAAGAATTTGAGTAGAACCAGAACAGCGACCCCGGAAATCATGGACCAAAGTGCAGCCGGGGCTGTTGCCCTCTTCCAGTAAAGAGCACCGATCACAGCAGGCAAAATCTGAAGTGTCCCGGCAAAGGAAAGGATTGAGAGCTGAACAATGAGCTTTGGCGGATTGAGTGAGATAAAGAAGATGATCACTGAGAGTATGATCACAACGAGCCTGTTTATCATGAGTTTCTTTTTCATGGTCAGGTCAGGGGATTTCTCCAGCACGATATCCCGCGTAAAAAGGGCCGAAAGCACTAATAGCTGGGAATCTATGGTTGAAAGTGCCGCAGCAAACACTGCCATGATGCCAAATATCATCAGGGCCGGCGAGAGCTCAGAAAGCACCTTCCCGAGTACCATATCACCACTTTTTAAGTGAGGCCAGACATAGGCGGCACCAATGCCGAGGATGAGGGACGGGAAAAGGACAAATGAGGCAAAAGCCGCTATTCCGATCATGGATTTTCTGAGGGTTTCCACATCTTTTGCGATAAAGTATCGGGTTGTGAGCTGAAACTGAGTGGCAGGCATGGCAAAGATCATGATAAAGAATGAAATCAGCATGGGGGTGGTGAAGAGCCCTTTTGGACCGGGTATGGTGAGGAGCTCCTTTTTGACAGAATAAACCTGGTGGAACATATTTGACAGGGAGCCGAAGTGCTTTGAAAGAAACCAGAAGCTCACGGCGTAGGCTCCGACAAAAAGAGTCAGACCGAGTATGGCATCAGTCCAGGCCACAGCCCTCATTCCACCGGTTTCAATGTAGATATAGGTCGCAATGAGAGCAATAATAAGTCCCACAAGATATGGTATCCCCGCAGCGCTCTCTAAAAGTTTTGCGATTCCAATAGCCTGAATGGACATGTACGGCAGGAGAAAGGCAAACTCAATTAATACGACCACTACAAGGGTTGTGTATGATTCGTAGCGTTCACCTAAAAACTGTGCTGGAGTAACAAAGTGGAATTTCTTCCCTACCTTCCAGATTCTGTAACCTACAAGGGGGACCATGAGGGCCATAAATGTGTCAACCACAGCGATAAATATCCACGAGCCAATTCCGTGAGTGTAGAAAAACCCGGGCATACCAACAAGAGTGAAAGCGGAAAACAGGGTGGCACTAAAGGTGAGAAAGGTAATTATCCAGCCTATATTTCTACCGGCTACATAAAACTCTTCAATATTCTTTCTGGAAACAGATTTAGCTCTGTATGAGACCCACGCGCTGATTGCTATTAAAATAACAATTGCCAGAACTGCATAAAAGGTAATCATTTCTTGCCCTCCGGATTCCAGATTTTTGCGTAGATGATCACGGAAACGAGAAGAATAAGTGTAAGGACAAGCATCCAGAAAAGGTCATAGGGCATTCCCCATATAAAAGGCTTAATCTTATGGGGCTTAATGATTATGGGAAGATAAATCAATAACCAGATAATAACGAAAATCCAAGCCATAATCAACCTCCCTGGTGAATTTTTTGAGGATTTATGTATATTTTATCCCAAACACATAATTTTGTCACTGAAATTGGGGGCTTGGTCGAAAAATCTGAATCAAAGGATGAAAGGAAAGGGGGCACATCGGAAATTTTTTATTAAATCTCTCCCTTTACAAGGCAAGATTGTGATGAGGGCCTTCATCTTAAATTTTTAACATTATAAGCGGAATCCCCTCACCCTGCACCCTCTCCCACAAAAGAAGTTTGTGGGAGAGGGAAATGCTTTTTACTCCAACAGCCAAAACTTAGAAAAAATGTGTTTAAGTCTGCTAACAAAAATTTCCTCTTTCCCGCACAAATTCATTGCGGATAGAGTTTAGGTGAGCACTACATCTGACAATTGCTAATAGAAAAACTTCACCTCCCCTCTCCCGCTTTGCGTGAGAGGGGGTGAGGGCTCACATCTAAAAATTTTACAAAAATTCAAAAAACCTCGTGAATTGGCTTTGCACCGCAATATATCACTTGCTTTGCAGGTGTTGTACGTGAAAATTTAGTGACTTAGGATTTTTCGAGCATGCTAATATTTTAGTTGATTTTGAGATTTGGCTATATTAAAATCTCGTCATGATAAACTTCTTATTGCTTCTCACGATAGCTCAATCTGGTTTCACAATTGAGTTTCCTATTATAGGAATCCAATTTCCTGCCAATTTTCTGAGTGACCCGGTTGTGGGGAATGCCTATCCTGTCAAATTACTGGATTACAGTTTCCTCCGGGGCTCCGAGACTCAATTCCAGAGGATGTCAGTTATGGGTGAGTGGAAGGTCACGTCCTGGGGCATGGGCTTGAGAGGAGAGGCAGGAGTGGCAAACATTGTTTATTTTGACGATGAGGAAAAGAGGACTTTGCCAGTGCTCGATGCTGGAATTTTCTGGTTTCATTCATGGGAAAGGGTCAATCTTAAGGTTTCAATTGCTGCCGGGATACCGGAATTACTCCTTCCCTCTGTTACACTGGGGCTAAAAATGGGAGGAATTGAGAGAATCAGTCTGAAGATCGGACTAATATCCTCCCTCACCCTGCATCTTGGGATATTTGATTTTGCAGTTATGGGAGGGGGAGTTGATCCAGGCTTAGGGATAGCAGGTGGTTTAAGATTGTAAATTCACACTTCTTTGAGTCCCGATGATTATTTCTCCCATATGAGCCAATTCGTGTTACTTAATCACAAAGGATTTTTCATCCGAAAAAACTTTTGGAGAGTGGGGGCGCGCACGAAGTGCGCGCCCCCACTCATCCCTACTTCTTCTTTAATTCCTCAACTTTCTGAACAATCGCTCTGCCCATATCCGTGGTAGAAGCATCACCTCCAAGGTCACGGGTCTTTACCTTACCCTCACTCAAAACAGCCTCAATTGCCTTTCTTATCAAATTTGCAGCCTCTGTCTCACCGATCCAGTCAAGCATCAGAGCACCTGCAAGGGTAATGGCTATTGGATTTGCTATATTTTTACCTGCAATATCAGGGGCACTTCCATGAACAGCCTCGAATACAGCAATTTCATCTCCAATGTTTGCACCGGGGGCAAGGCCAAGTCCTCCCACAAGCCCGGCCGCGAGATCGGAGAATATGTCACCATAAAGATTTTCCGTCAAAAGAATGTCAAACTGTGAAGGATTCATTACCATCTGCATGGCTGCATTATCAACTATCAGCTCGTTAAACTCGATTTCGGGATGCTTGACTGCCTCCTCCCTGACCGTTTTAAGGAAAAGCCCGTCGGAGAGTTTCATTATGTTTGCCTTGTGGACAGCGGTAACCTTCTTCCTTCCCCATTTTTCTGCAACTGAGTAGGCAAATTTTGCGATTCTTCGAGAGGCTCTTTCTGTTATAATTTTCAGGCTTTCGACTACACCGGGAACCACAATATGCTCAAGTCCAGAGTAAAGGTCTTCGGTATTTTCTCTCACAATGATTATGTCAATACCATCAAATGGTGTCTCTATGCCGGGGAATTTTCTAATTGGCCTTAAATTCGCATATAGGTCAAGGGCTTTTCTAATTCTCAAATTAACACTCTGGTAACCACCACCCACTGGAGTTGTAAGAGGACCTTTGAGTGCAATCTTAAACTTTCTAATTGCAGCGAGGGTTTCATGTGGTAGAGAATCCCCAAATTCGCACAGGGCTGATTCACCAGCGTAAGCTTCGTGCCATTTTATTTCGACACCTGTCGATTCAATAACCTCAACGGAGACTCTTGTAATTTCCGGCCCAATACCGTCACCTGGAATTAAAACAATTTCATGCTTTTTTGCCATTTTAATCTCCTCCTTTGACTTTTAATATAACCGAGCCGGTTGAATTTTACAAATTCGCTGGAGAAAATTCAAAATGAGCTGATCTGAGGCTTTCACCAGATTAGACTATTAGTCCCGCACGAAAATCGACATGGCGGGCTTTTAATCTCGAAAACTTATACCCTACACTCCGGCTGTGGGTTTTCATTTCAAACTTTTTGCAGACAAATTTAATTTCAAATTTAAAACATCTGTGCTTGAAAAATTTTCCACCATGTCTTATACTGAATTTATAGGAGGCACTTATGATCCTTGAATCATCCGTTTACAAAGAAATCTTCGGACCACTGATTGTTCACGAAGCTCAGAAGGTCATTAAATTTGACACGGAGACAGAGGTTGTTCAAAGTTCCCTCGTTAACAACATCCCGAGGGAAGAAATTTATAATGTTTTAAAAGATCTTGCCATTGTTATTCCATTAAAAAATGAAAAACTACACCTTCTCGATGGGGTTTTAAAAGCCATCCCTCATAAATGCCCCATTATAGTTGTCTCTGCAAGCCAGAGAGATATTCCCAACCACTATAAAATGGAGATTGAGCTTATCAAGCACTACTACTCCCTCACCCATTCTCAGGTGATGATCATCCATCAGAAAGACATTGGTGCATCCGAGGCCTTTAAGGAGCAGGGGTACTTTGACATCATCGATGAAAATGACGGTCTTATAAGATACGGAAAGGGTGAGGGGATGCTCCTTGGGGTGATGCTTGCCAAGGCTATTGGTGCCAAATACGTGGGTTTTATCGATGCTGATAACTACATTCCCGGGTCGGTCAACGAATACGTAAAGGACTACGCAGCAGGGATTTTGATGAGCGAAAGCGACTATACCATGGTCCGCTTAAAATGGAGGCACAAACCCAAGGTGATGCAGAGGGGACTTTATTTCAGAAGACGCGGCCGGGTGAGCGAAATAACCAATAAATACCTGAACCTTCTCGTGGCCGACCGGACCGGATTCGAAACGGATATATTCGTAACGGGTAACGCAGGTGAGCATGCCATGTCTATGAAACTTGCCGATATCATGTCTTTTTCGGCTGGGTATTCTGTGGAGACCCACCAGCTTGTTTTCCTTCTCGATAAGATGACCCATCCAAACGAGCCAGAGAAATACAAAGACGTCTATGACCAGGGCATTGAAATATTCCAGATTGAAACGCTAAATCCGCATATTCATGAAGAGAAAGGGACAGAGCATATCAACGAAATGATCCTTGTTTCACTTGCCGAAATCTATCACTGTGAGCTTTGCACCGATAATGTGAAAAAGAGAATCCTCGACGAATTGTACTCCAGGAAAATCCTTAACAAGGGGGAAATTCCTCCAAAGCCACACTCAATGTCACCTATTGGTGGGCTTGACATCAAAAAGTGGTTTGCAAAACTAAAAAAGAAATCCGACACCCTTGTGACCCTTAAATGAAAAAAATTATCTTCTTCGACATCGACAAAACCCTCATTGATGAAAACTACAACTACGAGGATGGCCTGTACGTTGTAAACGAGCTCAAGAAGCTGGGGTTCGAAGTCATCCTCAATTCATCAAAGACCCGTGCTGAGCAGGAATATTATCGAAAAATATTTGGCCTCACAACACCTTTCATCTCAGAAAATGGAAGTGGAGTGTTTGTCCCAGATGGATACCTAAAAGTCAACGAGGGAGTTAAAAGGGATGGCTACATTGTTATCGAGCTTGGAGTTCCTTACGAAACGGTGGTAGCCACTCTTAATCAATATGCACAAGAGTACGGTCTTAAGTTTTATGCCAACTCTACTCTTCAAGAAATTATGGAATTTCTCAGCATGAGTGAGGAGCTCGCGAGACTTGCCATGCAGAGAGAGTACTCAGAGACGATTTTCGAATACAGCAAGAGGGGATTTGAGAAAGAGCTCGAAAAGTACAACCTCACGTGCCAGATGGGTAGCCGCTTTATCGCTGTTCTCGGCCCTACAAACAAGGGGAAGGGAATGAAAAAACTTCTCGACATCTATAGAGAAAATTTCGGTGAATTGGAGGTCTTTGCTGCAGGAGACGGTGAGAACGATTTCCCCATGTTTGAGCCTGCAGATAAATCTTTCCTCATTGGGGATAAAAATTTCCCCGGTGCCATAAAGCTCAAAAATATCCGCGAGCTCCTTAAATTCGTATAAGAAAAAGGAAAATCAGAATCGCAGCGACGGAAATTAATGAGTCCTTCCATGCCCATTTTAGAGGATCGTAAGTTGTTCGGTTTTTACACGTAAATCCCCTCGATTCCAGTGCCTCTGCGAGGTCATCGGCAAGGACAAAAATGCCGACAAGCAACGGCAGGACAAGGACTTGAAAGTTCCTCCAGCTCACATCAAGTCCTCTTGCCTGCTGAGCCTCTTTGATCTCCCTGAGTTTTACACCAATAAGCTCGACATACCGGAATGCCGATGTGAAGATAAAAACAAAATTATATGGAAGCTTGAGGGCAAGAAGTGCCCGCGAAATCTCATCCGCATCTGTCTTTTTGAAGAATACAAACGATGAGAGGATTAGCTCCCCAAAACGCAAAGCAGTAAGAAAGCCTTCCTCAAGTGAAATGAAAATCCAGCCGATGATAAACACGGTAAGCATCATGAAGAGGAATTTTTTCAGAAATTTCCACGTCTCCCTCACCCCTGCAAATGCCACGGAAAAGATTACAAGAGCAGAAAAAGCCGGAAGATGGAAGATCAACGTCCCCTTTACAATCACGAGCACATCAAAGAGTATGAGTATGAGAAGCTTAACTCTCGGATCCATTTATCGAAAGATATATTCC
>WFZT01000224.1 GCA_015489415.1 Caldifarciminota bacterium
AGAAAGGCTGTTGGCAAGGTTGGTGAGGCTACCTGCGAGGTAAGGTTCAAATGCCTGTGGATTCTCCTTCGCAAGTTTGCGGTATAAATTCATAGCTTCTATTGCAACCTTCAGAGCCTCCTCCCTTTGCCCTGTATCAGAAAGGAAAGTGGCAAGGTTGGTGAGGCTCATAGCGAGGTCAGGTTCAAATGCCTGTGGATTCTCACTCGCAAGTCCGCGGCGAATCTCTACAGCTTCTTTTGCTACCTTCAGTGCCTCCTCCCTTTGTCCCGCATCAGAAAGGAGTGCGGCAAGATTGGTGAGGCTCATAGCGAGGTCAGGTTCGAAAGCCTGTGGATTCTTCCTCGCAAGTCTGCGACTAATTTCCACAGCTTCTCTTGCAATCTTCAGTGCCTCCTCCCTTCGCCCTGCTTCAGAAAGGAAAATGGCAAGGTTGTTGAGGCTCATAGCGAGGTCAGGTTCAAATGCCTGTGGATTCTCACTCGCAAGTCTGCGGCGAATCTCTACAGCTTCTTTTGCTACCTTCAGTGCCTCCTCCCTTTGTCCCGCATCAGAAAGGAGTGCGGCAAGATTGTTGAGGCTCATAGCGAGGTCAGGTTCAAATGCCTGTGGACTCACTTTTGCAAGTTTGCGGTATAAATCCACTGCTTCTTTTGCAATCTTCAGTGCCTCCTCCCTTCGCCCTGTATAAGAAAGGGAAGTGGCAAGATTGTTGAGGCTCATAGCGAGGTCAGGTTCAAATGCCTGTGGATTCTGTTTAGCCAATTTGCGGTACAGAGCTACTGCTTCCCTTGCAACCTCCAGTGCCTCCTCCCTTTGTCCCGCATCAGAAAGGAGTGCGGCAAAGTTGGCGAGACTCACTGCGAGGTCAGGTTCGAAAGCCTGTGGATTCTTCCTCGCAAGTCTGCGACTAATTTTCACAGCTTCTCTTGCAATCTTCAGTGCCTCCTCCCTTCGCCCTGTATAAGAAAGGGAAGTGGCAAGATTGTTGAGGCTCATAGCGAGGTCAGGTTCAAATGCCTGTGGATTCTCACTCGCTAATCTACGGCGAATTTCCATAGCTTCTCTTGCAACTTCCAATGCCTCTTTTCTTCTGCCGAGTGCCGAAAGTGAGACGCTTAGATTGTTAGCCCAAGAAGCCCTTTCAGCTTCGTCTGTTGCTATAAAATATTGTGATTTGTAATAGGAAGCTACCAATTCTCTCAGTGCTACTGTGCGTTCTGGATGAGATGGAAGCACATGTTCCCAGATTTTGAGCCATTTCCTTGTGAAATCCGGATTTTTGGTATAAAGTTCACGGACGGTGTGCTCTAACCATAGTGCAAGGATTTTGGCCAGAACCTGGCCTGCATCAGGATACGCATCCCTCAAACGAGTTATAATCTTCAACATGTTGAAGACCCAAAATTCTTCTGTTAACTCTATGGACACAAGCTTAATTGGCTCAGGTAGTGCTGCCCATGCAATAATTGCCAGTGGATGTGATTCCATAACTGTTTGTAAGTCCCATAAATCATCTTCGTAACCCTGTATATTGAGTGATGAAATTGGAATAACAAGATTTGCCATAACAAAATCAGCTAATGGGTCAGGCGTAATAGCTGGCACAAGAGACATACCCTTTCCATGACCTGCAAATAGCTGTGGTATCTGACCAGCCAATCTGATAAGGTCTTTTCCATCCAGTAGAGGAAATTTACCAGTTAGATTATCCACTTTTTGCCAGAAATTCACGATATCTTTATCTTTTTTATTAGAAAACCCAAGACCCAATGTAGCTGCCACCTGCAACTGCTCTATGCGATTTATCGCCTCTTTCATCAAATCAGGCTGATTTTTCCATAGTCCGAGAGCCTTCAAGGTCTTCTCCCACTTCCCCTTTTCCCAATCCCACACAGCACTGTAAATTTCCTCTTCCTTAGAGCTTTCAACATCTCGACGCCCCTGTGCAAAAAGGAATGCAAGCAAAATAATTGCAAGTGGACGAGAAGGCAATTCATTAGCATCATAAGATATAGCTTTAGAAGATATTCTCAAACGCTCTCTAAACTGTTCAACCGCTTTTTTGAAAAGTTCGACTCTATCAATTTCATCGAGTGGCGGGATAGCCTTTGCCTCTCGCAGTGCATTGTTAAAAATTTCACGCCTCAAAGAGTTAGTCCCCTGAACTGACCATGTTTGGAGGGCATCAGATAACAGGTTGGATTGTGAACCTTTAATTCTCGGTGCTTCACGAGTGAGCAATACAAGTGCAAGTGGATTGGTGTCATCAGATTTGGCTCCAATAGCCGCATTTAGCAGGTCTGTTATCTGCTCCGTTTTACGCATCTCAGCATAATCAACAATGAGCATTGTAGGCCTGTCATTATCAACCCAATACTTCATGTGCTCTTTTTCCCATTCTTCTAAGGGGAGGAAATAGGCGTTCCATCCGCTATTTTTAAGTTCCTCGCCCACTTCCACCATGAGTCGTGTCTTACCAGCGCCACCTGCACCATAGAGCCAGCGTAACCCCACACCATTAAGTTTCTTTGCCCATTGAACAATCTCATCTTTTAATGCCTTCGATTCTTTTCCTGTAAATGGGATTAGCCGATACTGCGCCTTAAGCTCATGGAAAGAAAATTCCTGTCCTTCAGGAAACTTTGCAGTTGTTGTCCTCAATTGCTCAAGAGCTTCTTCTCTCTTATATTCGGTAATAATAGCTTTAATCGACTCTCTCAAAGTTTCTGGCAATTCATTTTTGAATTCGTCTAATCTCTTCTTAATTTGTTCGAGTCTTTCAGCCTGGGTTTTAATTAAAAAAGAAGCTGCATCATCCCTGAATTCCTTGTATTCCCATAAACTCCCGAGTATTCGTTTTACAACTTCATTACTTACTTCAGCAAGAATATCATCTGGTATTCCCTGAAAACACTGTGTTTCCCTGAACCTGTCTGTTGATTTAATCTCACCTTCCTCAAGAGCTTCCTTAACGAGGTTTTTAACCGTGTCTTTTTCATCCTCGAAAGCTTTAATCAGGCAGGATGCAGCAGTCTCATAAACAGTTCCCCGCATCTTCATTGATTTCTGGAAGTCTTTTAACGTAGCTTGAATAACCCTTGCGAGGATTCTATTCCTTCTCCATTTATTTACAAACATAAACCCAATTGTGCCTGCAGGTATGGGTATCAGTGAATCAATGATAGAGGCTATTATGTTAATCACATCTTCAAAATTCACTTCTCCCTCCTTAAAAGATTAATCCGTGAAAATTATAATCTCATTTGCAATTTGTTTAAAGAAATCGATTTTTCCCCTACACATCTCAGGTAAGGGAATAATTGAGAGCAGACCATTTTAATAAACCTTAACCTCTTGGCAGTCTGAAAATGGCATGCCATAATTGGTAAATGATGAGGATGCACGTACTCATGCATGTTCCTTTTGAAGGGCCTGGATATATCATAAACTGGGCAGAGGGGCATCAGATTACATTTACAAAATTTTACCAGAACGACCCGCTGCCCAACGTGGTTGACTTCGATTTCCTCGTAATCATGGGTGGCCCAATGAGTGTCTATGACGACATCCCATGGTTCCAGGAAGAAAAATCCTTCATCAGAAACTCCATCGAGGCCGGTAAAAAGGTATTAGGTATTTGTCTTGGTGCACAGCTCATCGCAGATTCGCTCAATTCCCGGGTTTTCCCAAACAAATTCAAAGAAATTGGCTGGTTTGACGTCCATCTCACCCACGTGGCACTGGAATCCCCGTTCTTTAGCGGATTTCCAGAGAAAATCACTCCCTTCCACTGGCATGGGGACACATTCGAAATTCCAGCAGGCTACAAAAGAATAGGATGGAGTGAGGCAACAGAAAATCAGGGATTTTTCAGCGACAATGTCATGGCACTTCAATTCCACCTCGAGGTCACAGAAGAATCTCTTGCCGAGCTCATCAAAAATGGTGCCAGCGAACTCGTCCCCGATAAGTTTATCCAGACTGACAACCTGATTGATCCCCATAAGATCAGTGAATCAAACAAATACCTCCACACTCTCCTCGACAGATTTTTCCTGAAATGACAAAGTTTGGAGCAGAGCTTGAGCTAATCGTTGTAAATGAAAATGGAATCCCCATAACCTGGAAAGACTGGCTCGAGCTCATCCCAGACTTCGAGAAAGTCCTTCCTCAATTCAAACCCAATACCGACATCCTGACAGGTGCATTCCTCGGCTATGAAATTGAGGGACTTGGTGTCATTGGACTTGACTCCTCAGCCTCTCTTTTTGAGCTTGCCATTGAACCCGCTGATACCATAAGAGAAGCAGTTGCAAAGATTAAAGAGCTTGTTACACTCGTTGAAGTTGCCATCAAATCGAGAAATTTTTCCATTTTATGGGTATCACAGTATCCCAGGCTCATCAATTTTGAAGAATACCTCAAGCGCTACACGAGACGCGGCCTCTATGCGGTGATTCGTAGATTCTGGAACTGGAAACACCACGAGCTCTACTTGAGCGCCAGTTTCCAGCCCGCAATTGATGTTTCCCCGGACGAGCTTGCAGAAAAAATTAACGCTATTTTTGCAACTTCACCTGTCCTGATTTCAACCCTCGGAGGCAACAGCCCTCTTGCAACCCACGAATACAGGCTTCTTGCCTGGGAGAAAATGATTCGAAATAATCCCTTTGATAGCGACATGCTCGGAATCCCCGGCAAAGTCCAAAGCTCTAAGCATTACATTGAAATGCTCAAAAACACACGCGCGAAGATTCTCACAACAAAAGGAACCTACAAATACGGACAACTCCTCTTTTTTGACAACAATGTAAAGGCCAGGGATGTTATAGAGGGCACACACGGATTTATCATTGAAAAGGTTGAGGACCTCGACAGAGATCAACTAAAATACAGGAAAGTCTTCGTAAAAGGTCATGAGTATCTTTCTCAAATGGACTGGTGGGTCTTCTGGGATGCGAGATGGAGGTTTTTTGACAACAAGAGTTTCATTGAAATCAGGCACATAGGAACCCCACCGGGAATAGAATATATCGAAAAGATTTATGTAGTTTTTTCGCGAATATTCGAAGAAGCCCAAAACATTAACAGGAAAGCGGAAGAGCTCGGCATCTGGAAAAATATAAATGCTGCACGCAAAATGGCCATCAAAAACGGCAATTTACCGGAAAATCACTGGAGGTTAAAGGAATTTTTAAAAGAAAAAGGAGTGCTCAATGAAATTTGAAGAGATTTTACACGAAAAAATAAGGATTTACCGCGCAGAAATATATGTAGTTGACCTCGAGATGAAAAGAGAATTTGCAATCAGCCGTGGGGTCATTAAAACCAAAAACGTTCCCGTGATCAAGCTAACAGGTGCAGGGCTTAAAGGATTTGGTGAAATCCCGGTGCTGCAAGAGCCCATTTACAGTGCTGAATTTCTCGAATCCACAATTGACTTCTCGAAAATTGTTCTGGAGCAAATAACCGGAAAAGAAATTTCCATCTCTGAGCTTCTGGAAATTCACGAAAGTTATAGAGGAAACAACTTTGCCAAATCTGGTATTGAATTTGCTCTGTGGCATCTAATTCTGCAAAAGGTGGGGAAGGGCTTTTTTGATTTTCTCAAGCCGTCAAAAATAAGATTTAGACTCCAGAGCAGCATCGGAATAGGGTCCTTTGAGGAAATAGGAGCCCATGTCAAGTGGGCTTTTGGCAAGGGAATAAGAGCCATAAAGCTCAAGATTAAGCCAGGCTGGTCTATAGAACCTGTGAAATTTGTGAAAGAGAAGTTTGCCCCGGAATTTATTTCTGTTGATGCCAATGGCTCTTTTGACCCCTTTGATGAAAAGCACTGGAAAGAGATACTCGACGTGAGTGAGCTTGTTGATGAGATTGAGCAACCTTTTATACCCAAAGCTATTTACATGCATAGTCTCCTATCAAAAAAGACGAGAGCTGCTGTTTCCCTTGATGAAAGCATTGAGACACTTATTGACTTTAGAGAGGCTGCTGAACTTTTTGACGTGGTTGTGAATATAAAGCCACCTCGTGTCGGGGGACTCTATAATTCTCTCAAGCTTGCAGAGGAGATAAAGAAGAGAGTCCTCCATGCATTTATTGGTGGGATGCTCGAGACAACATGGGGAAGGATACAGAACATGGTTGTTGCCTCCATGCCCGGGGTTTGTGAGAAATTTCCCGGTGATTTTTCACCGGCATCAGAGTTTTACAACGAAGACCTCGCAGAACCACCCTTTGAGATAAAAAACGGATACATCGAAGTTGACCCGAATGCCCCATTTTCATTTAGATTTAAGGAGGAAAAACTCCAAACCCGCGTGTATCCGTGAAATCTCTTAGCATTAAAAAAATATCAAAGAAGTATCACGAATTTGAATTAAATTAAGAGCAATTTTTTAAAACAA
The DNA here is from genome assembly GCA_015489415.1 of Caldifarciminota bacterium. Taxonomy (GTDB): domain Bacteria; phylum Hydrothermota; class Hydrothermia; order B15-G9; family WFZT01; genus WFZT01. Next base: position 6,414 of record WFZT01000224.1, read on the forward strand.
CAATACTTGGGGACTTTCTATCTGACTCAGATCAGCCTTGGATCCCTAAAACAGTAACTTACTTTATAATCCATCGTTTATCAATGTACTCAATTGGCTCCTGAAGTGTTAATTCAACAATAACGTGGGGTAAATTCTCATCATATAAGGCTTTCAATGCAATCTCATAGTTTAAAAAGAAGTCTCTAATCTTCGCATCACAGTATTTACAAGTGTTCATCCAGTACTTAATCCGCATGGTTTTACTGTACAAATATTTTATAGGACCGACATCTGAGAAAAATGGAGCACCACGCTTTTGCAATTTTGCAATAATCTGCCACACTTTATAAAGTGGTAAATCCAACTCTTGATCCCTCTGTGGATCAATAAACACTACATTTATTCTTCGACCGCATTTCCAGCATGTAGTAGAAGTCTTAAAAACTTTAACGGGTACTTTTTCTTTTTTAAGAGTTTTTACACGGAATTGTAATTTGTTTCTCAACACGTATTTAACAAAGGTCTCAATTGGCATACATACATCATTAATCTTCACACAAAATTCTTTTTCATCTTTTCCTTCCTGTATAGCAAAGATCGGTAGTTTTTCGTTTGAAGAGCTAAGAATTTCCTCAGATTTACTCTTAGTGGGTTTAAACAACCAGAACGCTCTTATCCCGTCCTTTAAATATTTCTCCTGGCGTTCTCTAAATCTTTCTAAATTTTGGTGGCTCAACTGGATTTCAAAAACGACTTTTTTATTATCTTTCTCAGCATAAACATCTGCAATTTCTCCACTTGGTAAAACATGTTCTACATCTGCATTCCAACCTTCTTCGATACATACTTTATAAACCATCTCTTTCAATCTCATGTGCTCAAAACTTTCATGTGTCCATTTATCACACTTAAAACCTCTCTTATGAACAAAATGTTTTGTTCCGTATTTACTCTTCCTGAGATAGCCTGGACTATTGCAACAGGGTAAAATTAATTCAATTTTTCCTGACCTTGTTTGCCTTTTTAATTCATCCCACTCTTCGTCGGATAAATTTATTGAGATTACCAAACGTCCATTAAGTAGTGCTTTGAAAGGCATTTTTAATTCTCCATATGATTCATTTCGGAATTATAACCGATTTTGTGTAAACTCTCATTCCACCAAAACCTTTCTTATCATCCTTGTGTAACTTTTATGAGCGCCCTTTAACCTCAATTGAGGCTTAACACACTTTACATTCTTCCTCTCCCCGCATAAATTTCTTGCGGGGAGAGGTAAGGTGAGAGGCCACAACTAAGAAAATTTTAATCAAAAATCTGAGAATCACCCTCTCCCGCGAAGCGGGAGAGGGTTGGGGTGAGGGTCTTCATCTTAAATTTTTTGAGATTTCAAGCGGAAAGCCCCCACCCTTGGTCCTTCCCGCGCGAAGCGCGGGGGAGGGAAAGCTTTTGAGTTTGCAAGGATAGATAAAAGATAAATATATCTTGATTTTCAAATTTTCAAGCAATCACCCCTTAAGTGGCGGGGCCCACTTGCGAAGCAAGTGGGCCCCGCCACTCTTTCTCACCACCAAACCCCTAAAAGGTAAAACCGACTTGATGGACACCCCTCACTACCCACCCTCCATACGCTAAATTTTAAAAACCTCGTCTAACCCATCATCAAAACACTGTCCCGGCAAATCTCTCCTCTACTTCCCTGAGCTTACTGTATGGGAACACGGGGCCATCGATACATACATAGTAGGGCCCTATTCTACAATGACCACATTTTCCAACAGCACATTTCATATGATGCTCAAGCGAAAGGTAAATATTCTCTTCCCTGAACCCAAGCTCTAAGAGCCTTTTCACAGTGTAATACATCATGATTCCCGGACCGCACATTAAAGCAACTGAGTTGTAGGGATGTACCCGCTCAGGCCTCAGGAGATTGGTAACAACACCCACTTCTCCGCCCCAACTTCCATCTCCCACATCCACCGTTAGATAAATGTCGATTTTATCCTTGAGCTCATTGAGAAGTTGCTTATATACAATATCCGCTGGAGTCCTTGCTCCGTAGAAGAGGCTGATTTTGTTCTTGCCCAGTACCTCGAGGATCACCGACATAAGCGGTGGCAGTCCTATTCCACCACCAACAAATACAAGATTTTTCTCACCAAACTCTTGAAGTGGGAATCCGTTGCCGAAAGGCCCCCTCAGTCCAATAGTGTCACCCACCTTTTTCTCAAAAAGAGCAGAAGTAACCGTGCCCACTTTCTTTACTGTAAAAACAAGCTCGTCACTTTTCGAAGGTGAAGCTATTGAAATGGGAATTTCGCCAACTCCCGGCACCCAGAGCTCAGCAAATTGTCCCGGTGTGTGACCTGCCCAGCCGTCTTTATCGAAGTAAAATGACCTCGTATCAGGAGTCTCCTCGACAATCTTTTTAATCTCCTCCAAAACCGGTTTGAATAGCGCGTGTCTCATAAGCCCTCCTCCCTGTCCATAAGAATGAGAAGTGATTCCATGTGGGCATCACCAATGCATGTCTGAATACATCTGCCGCAGCCTGTGCACGAAATCCTGCCATAAGGCTTGTTGATCTCCGGTGAGAGCTTGCATTCAAATCTAAACTGCATCCGGGAAGCTGCATCAGGCTTGGGATTTGACCCTGCCATTCGGTGGTATCCCTCAAGCAAACAGGAATCCCATTCCCTCCTCTGCTCTATATGGTCCTCAAACTGAAGGTCGAAGGTGTTAAAGCAGGAACAGGTTGGACACAGGTAATTGCACCCGCCGCATTTAAGGCAGAACTTGCCGAGCTCGCGCCAGATTTTTGAATCCTTGGAAACCTTAAAGTTGTAAAGATGCTTTTCTGCCCATGGACGCGGTGTGAATTTTTTAAGCGTTTCTCCTATCCTTTGCATGAGTTTTTCAATGAGCTCCTCTTCTGCATCCGGGAAGGAGCTGAGATAATCTTTGCCGGCCTTACTTCCGTGCTCTGCAAGGTAAATACCGTTCCCCACATCATTCACCTGAATATCAAAGCCGCTCTTTGCCACAGGGCCAGCCCCTGCCTCTTTGCAAAAACAGGTGGGAAGTGGGTCAAAACACGAAAATGTAACAAGAAGCGTATTCTCTCTCCTCGCCTTGTAATACGGGTCAGGGATATTGCCAAGATAGAATTTGTCTAATATCAAAAGCCCCTCAAGGTCACAGGGACGAATTCCAAAAATCACCTTCTTCTTTGAAACTTCCTCGCTTTCCAGTTTTTCCCTGTATAACTTCAGCGTGGTCGCTTCCTGCGGGAAAAAGAAATCTTTTGGCGGCTTAAGCGTATTCACAAAACCGTCAAAGTCGCATTCACTGAAGGTTTCAACAGGGTTGAAAAAGAAATCGCCGCCATAGGGGGCACGTTTGGGGCCATAAATCTCATACCCCTCGTTTTTCCAGATTTCAAAAAGTTTTTCAAAATCCTGAGCAGTTAGCTTTTTCATGATTCCTCCAGTTCAATTTTTACGGCCGCGACCTTTAAATCTGGCATTTTGGAATATGGATCAAGCGTGTTAGGCATCAGCAGGTTTACAGGTTCCTCAGGGAAATGCATGGGCATGAATGCCGTGTGTTTGCTCAACGAACCAAATTTCACGATGGCATGAATCCTGCCGCGTCGGGATTCGATTCTCACCCTCATTCCTTCCCTTATACCCAATTCCTGCGCTTCGGATTTGTTCATAACAATATAGGGTTTCGGATATTCCCTCGAAAGTTCCGGGCTCTTGCCGGTCATGCTCCCAACATGCCAGTGGAAACCATGCCTGCCGGTAACAAGATAAAATGGATACTCGTCGTTTCTTTCATCAGAAGGTGGTCTGTAATGGACGAGGTGGAATTTCCCCTTACCTCTCGCAAAATTACCATCTTTGTGAAGATAAGGAGTACCCAGATGGTCCTTTGACCTTACAGGCCACTGGAGTCCCCATCTATATTCGAGTCTATCATAAGAAACCCCAGCGTAGATGGGCACGAGTGTTGCAATCTCATCCATAATTTCGGATGGATGGCTGTAATTCCAGTCGAATCCCATCTTTCTTGCAATCATGGACATTATTTCCCAGTCGGGCTTTGCCTCTCCTGGTGGGTCAACTGCCTTGCGAATCCTCTGGATTCTCCTTTCGGTATTGGTAAAAGTGCCGTCTTTTTCCGCCCATAGAGCGGCAGGGAGAATAATATCCGCCAGCTCCGCTGTTTTTGTCATAAAAATGTCCTGAACCACGAGAAATTCAAGGGATTTGAGTGCCTTCTGCACACGGGAGGCATCCGGGTCTGTCAGCACCGGGTCCTCTCCTGTTATGTACATGGCTTTTATCTTCCCCTCTAAAATCGCATCTGGATACTCGCCGATGGTTAGTCCAGGGGTTGTCGGGATTTTTACACCCCATACCTTTTCAAATTTCTCTACCGTTTCGGGGTCAGTGTATCTCTGATAACCGGGGAGGAATTCAGCAAGAACTGCCATATCCGAGGCACCCTGAACGTTGTTCTGTCCGCGAAGTGGATTTACACCTGTGGACGGTTTCCCTATATTTCCGGTCAGGAGGGCAAGGTTTGCAAGGGAAAGCACGTTCTCGGTTCCCGTAAGATGCTCTGTAACACCGAGGCAGTAAATGATGGAAGCGGGCTCAATGGTCGCATACATACGCGCAACCTTCTCAACAAGGTCAAGAGAAATTCCTGTGATTCCGGGAACACTTGAGAGGTCAAAGTCCTTGAGGAATTTCAAATACTCGTCAAATCCCTCTGTGTGCTCTCTGATGAATTGCTCGTTGTGAAGCCCGTTCTCGACAATGATTTTTGCCATTGCTGTAAAAAGGATTATGTCAGAATTGGGCTGCAATGGAAGATGAATATCAGAAATTTCAGCAAGGTCGGTGCTACGCGGGTCAACCACCACAAGCTTTGCCCCTTTCCGGATAGCTCTGATAATTCTACGAGCAATCAGAGGATGTGCCTCAGTGGTATTTGCACCTACAACGAGCAGCATCTTTGCGTCTTCGATTTCGGCAATGGAGTTTGTCATGGCACCTGAGCCAAATGCCATGGAGAGTCCGGTTACAGTGGGGGAATGGCAAATTCTTGCGCAATGGTCAACGTTATTTGTTCCAAGCACGGCACGTGCAAATTTCTGGATAAGGAAGTTTTCTTCGTTGGTGTATCTCGCGGAGCCGATGACTGCAAAGGCATCCGGGCCGTATTTGTCCTTAATCTCCTGGAATTTTTCTGCAACGATGGAGATTGCCTCGTCCCACGAGATGCGCTTGAATTGTGAGCCTTCCTTTTTGAGCGGGAACTTCAACCTGTCCGGGTGGTGGATGGTTTGATACGCATGCCACCCCTTAATGCAGAGTCCACCCTCATTTATTGGGTGATTTAAAGATGGGGTGAGGCCAACCACCCGGCCATCTGATACCTCCAGATAGAAGTTACACCCTACGGCACAGTAGGGACAAACTGTTAGGACCTGTTTCATAAAAGAGCTCCTTTTGAGTGATTTTATGACAACCAATCAAAACCTGTCAAGTGAAGGCAAGCCTGTTTGAAAATTCACTTTCTGTAATCTACATTCTCGGAACAACTGGCTCCACGACCCCGCTCCCACTCGCTTTGCAAGTGGGAGCGGGGTCGTGGGCGGGAAGGGGCATTGCGCTTGAAAATTAAAAATTCAAGATGAAGATCACCTGCCACTGGTTTTATCTTTCAATTTATCCAGGAAATTCAGCCTGTTCGAAAATGTTCCTCTGGTTATTTTGTAGCTACGAGTGAATAGATTTACTAAAAAGTGAGGTTAAACAAGTTTCTACAAGCATTGTAAGTAGAGAACTCCCTCCCTTCCTCCGGAAGGGAGGGTTGGGGTGGAATGGATAAATGTGATATCAATGTATGTTCAGGAATATAGCTCCATTAGACATTCCAAATCCAAGAATTGTTAATTTTACCCCATTCTCCCCTGCCCCTCCTTCCCCGGGGAAGGAGGGAGAATTTTCGATGGGTCTGCTACAATTAATGGGATTATGAGAGTCTTTTAAAAAGATGCAACTTAAATTTAGGTATTTCTAACAGGGTCCAGGAAATATGTGGCCCCTTCTTTATCCTCTCCCCATGAGTATTTATGTGGGGGGCTTTTGGAAATGGACATACTCAAAGAGGGTTATACAGCCTCAGAACCATCAACCTCGCCCGAGCTAGTTCAAAAATTCCCCCCTATCCTCCCCCACGCACAAAGTGCGTGGGGGGAGGAATAAGGTGGGGGGCAAATTTTTCATTAAAAATCAAAGGTTTTGCAATTTTTCGAACAGGCTCACCCCGCCCCATAGCAAAGCTCTGGTGATTGATCAGGATGATTTCTGGTTGTCAGATTTGTCGATGTCTCTAACTATTTCATCAAAGTACTTTATAAAGATGTCCACAACATGGGGATCAAATTTCTTTCCACTCTGTTCTTTGAGGTATTCAAGGGCTTTCTCTTTCGGCCACGCCTTCCTGTAAGGACGGTCGGTCGTAAGGGCATCCCAGTTGTCAGCCACGGCAAAAATTCTGGCTGGTAATGGAATCTCCTCACCCTTCAATCCCTCGGGATAACCCGTGCCGTCCCAGTTTTCATGATGATAAAGTGGAATTGCAAGTGCAGGTCTGAGGGGTTCAAGGTCCTTCAGCATTTCATAAGCATAAATAGGGTGTCTATTCATAATGGCCCTTTCCTCTGGTGTGAGGGGACCGGGTTTGAACAAAATATCATCTGGAATGGCTATTTTGCCAATATCGTGGAGCAATGCCCCATAGTGCACATACCTAATTTCTTCCTCATTAAGGCCCAATTTCCTGGCAAGATTAACAGAAATATTTGTCACTCTGCGACTGTGTCCTTCAGTCTCTCTATCTCTTAGTTCCAGCATTCGGGCCCAGCCCTCGAGCGTTGCCTGATATGCTTTTTCAGCCTCAGATCGCATATAATTTATTGCTTCAACCACGCTGGTTAGCTCGTCATTTTTCGTATATTTGTTAACGGGGCGATTTAAAGTTAAAGGAGGCTGATACTTTCCCAATTTGAGATTCCTTGTATATTCCTTGATCGTTATCAAATGCCTGGAAACGAGACGCCAGAACAGATGTATGATCCCAACAGTGATAATAAACATCAGCAATACACTCTGAAGGAAGAAGGTCAGAAAGGAGGACACAGTTTCCCTGAGAGCCGCCTCTTTTGAGGCGACAACAGTAAGCTTGCCGAGATAAACTTTTTTATCCCCGTCCTGATAATATAGAGGTATTGTCTTTTCTATGTCATTGTGATGACCACGAGGCGGTTTCCCGGCACTGACAATTGTATTCCCGTGTTCGTCAGTAATCTGAACAAACACAATATTATCATTGAGCAAAAATCCCTTTACTATGAGGGCAAGCTCCCGGGTATCATATATCCATAAGCTTTGTTCAATGGATGATTCACTGGTTTTAACGATATTATCAACTGTATTCTCGATAATGGACACTTTGCTTCGGTAGTACCGATAAGACAAAACGAACGAAAGCACTATTGCGGTTATCATCCCCAGGGAGACCACATATAGTGCGAAACGCTTTCCTATTTCACTTTTTAATTCTTCCAGCTTTGGCATCAATCTCACTTCTTGTTATAAACATCTGGGCTCGGTAACCCGGCGTTTTCGATAATATGCTGAATAGTTCCATCCAACTGCATCTGATGAATGGTTTTATTGAAATCATCGATTATCTTTACATACGGCGAACCTTTTCTAATTAGAAGCCTGAAAGCGATGGTGCTCAAAGGGTATGGATTTACAATGATCTGTTTGTATCCTTCCGACAGTGAATCTCCAATTCTTATTTTCTTTCTGATGAAGTATGCCCCAGTAAACCCGTTGGCAATATAAACATCTGCGCGACCTTTAATGAGCATAAAAAATGCATTATCCATGTCTGGCACCCAGATTATTTTGGCCCCCTGCAGGTTTTCTTCCGTCCATCCAGAGCCAATCGTTTCAACTACCCTAAATGACCGGAGTTGTTTTAGAGATCTGATAGCCATGATTTCATCTATACGAGGGTCATTCCTATTTGCGAATATCTCTTCAGAGGCGAGAAGAATGGGGTCGGAGGCTACAAAATACCGCTTTCGTTTTTTTGTGAGGGCTGTAACCAGCCCATCGGCGTCACCTTCAATTACGATTTTCTGGGCTCGGGGCCATGGGTAAAGTCTTACTTTATGAGGAATTCCCATACGCTGGAATGCTTCATTTACTATTTCATAAAAAATGCCGGCAGGCTTTCCGTCCGGTCCACGATAGATAAGTGGTGGATAATTTTCATCATCCACCCAGCAAAACGGCCTTTTCCCCCTCACTGAAGGAGCTGGTGGAACTGACTTAGAAATGGTTGTGGACGACGCAGATGTTTCTGCCTGCTCAGGAGTGGGATTGACCAAAACGAGTGTATCGGCTTTGGATAAAGGGGTAGGCTGGGGTTTATGTTGCCTGCAAACTGAGAGTAAGACAACTAAATCAACGATAATGACTAAAACAACATATAGAATAAACCTTTTCATTCTATCACCTCCTGCTACGGAAGGGAATGGATCTATGCCCTGCCCCTTCCACTATTAACTTAATTTCAAGATAGCGCACTCAGCAACCTCTTATTGCTGGCTGATAAATGCGATTTTTCTCTGTTAAAATCATATTCATCTCAGGGATGTCAGATTTTAAAAAGGGCCTGCAACTACTGTCATTCATTAGAATTAGCGTAAATTGGTCTTTTTATAAAGTTATTTAACTTTATATGTCAAGAAGGGATCAGCTTGTTCGAAAATGTAGCCTCCGCCCCCACGCACTTCGTGCGTGGGGGCGGAGGCAGGTGTGAGGATGGGAAAAGCTATGGATTGACCGGACCGTTGTTCAAGTATTAGAATTTGATTGAAAGGTTATTTAAAAAGGAGGATGAAAATGAGTGAAAAAGCTGTTTCAGAAGTTTTAAACGTTGTAAATGACCTTTTTAAAGGGGTGAAGAAAAACTTTAAAGTGGTTCTATGGGATGGCACAGAGGTGCCGGCAGACACGGAGCCGGCATTTACCCTGAAAATTAACTATCCGTGCGCCCTGTGGCATGCACTCGTCCCACCTACTGACCTGTCAATGGGTGAAGCATATCTTTACAACTTGATTGATATTGAAGGAGATATTTATCAGATCTTTCCACTGGCCGAAAAAATCAAGGAAAACTTTAAAAATCCTGTTGTTGCGGCAAAGCTGGGGGTTCATCTTTTAAAGCTTAAGAAGTACAACGACGAGTGTAAAAAGGCTATCAAAGAAAAGAGGGAGGCAAGGTTAAAGGGGAAGAAACATTCAATAGAAAGGGATCGAGAGGCAATTTCCTACCATTATGATGTTTCAAACGAATTTTACAAACTTTTTCTGGATAAAAACCTCGTCTATTCCTGTGCCTATTTTCCCACAGGCACTGAGGACCTGGATACGGCACAGGAGCTCAAGCTTGATTACATCTGCCGCAAACTTCAGCTAAAACCCGGAGAAAAACTCCTGGACATCGGCTGTGGATGGGGAGCCCTTGTCATCCACGCAGCGAAACACTATGGAGTTGAAGCACTGGGTATAACCCTGAGTAAGAACCAGTACGAATACGCCAACGAATGGATCAAGAGGGAGGGGCTCGAGGGCAGGGTAAGAGTTGAGTACCTTGATTACCGTGAGGTCAAGCCTCCTGAGGGTGGGTTTGATAAGCTTGTGAGCGTTGGGATGTTTGAGCATGTAGGCGAGGAAATGCTTGAGAAATACTTTAAAAAGGCGTGGGAGATACTTAAGCCAGGCGGGATTTTCCTGAACCATGGCATTGCGTGCAGATGGAAAGACTGCGGATTTCATGAAAACTCATTCACAAACAAATATGTCTTCCCAGATGGTGAGTTGCTTGCCATAAGCACCACTCTCCATTATGCGGAGAAAACTGGATTCGAAGTGAGAGATGTGGAGTCTCTGAGAGAGCATTACGCGAGAACTCTGAAATTCTGGGTAGAAAGGCTTGAAAAGCATCACGATGAGGCGTTGAAATACGTGGACGAGGTAACCTACCGCATCTGGCGCCTTTTCATGTCCGGCTCTTCCTATGGATTTGATACAGGAAGACATAATCTGTATCAGACAATCCTTGTAAAGCCGGATAATGGAAAGAGTGGAATGCCCTGGAGCCGAAACTATCTCTATAAGGATGGGAAATTTTAGATTTTGCTGAGACTCTCTGGATGCTGGTCAATGTAACTAATCCCAAGTTGCAAAAGTGCATGTGTTTAGAGTCAAAATTCCTACATTTCGGACAGATACTCTGAGTTTAACTTGAATATTTCCAAACGCAAATGATTTCTCTCCCCCCGCATAAATTCCTTGCAGGGGAAAGGACATAAATACAGTTGTTCTGAAAATACAGATATGTAGACCGAATTTTCAAACACATTTAAGCTTGTTCGAAAAATCCTGAATTTTAGTTACCACTTTTACCAATGGATCCCCGTAATCTCACTCACAATCGCAGACCAGTCTGTAAATGCCCCTACTTCCTTGCGGAAGGAGAGGCCAAGGGAGAATGGGGAAATATTGACACTCAGAATGCCTGATGGGCCAATATTTATGACCATGTCCGGATAGTTTTTTAACTAAAAATTTTTTCATTTTACCACAGCCCTCCCTTCCTTAGTAAGGAAGGGAAATCCCATGCCTGTTATGAGCTAATTGGAGAATCCCGAATCACTTAATTTTTACGAATCCATCACTTTTCTCCTAACTCTATTCACCTTGATGAGAGGATAATGTTTCCGGACACTCTCGAAAGTTGTTGACATTGAGTGGGGGTGAGTGTATGCTTGTCTTTCAACGAGGGAATTTAACCTACCTTGGTCAGGTTCCCCAAAAGTAAAAAGAAGTTAAGGAGGAAGTATAAAATGGCAGAAGTAAAGTATGGTAGAGTCAAATGGTTTGACTCTCGTAAAGGATATGGATTCATAGAGCTGGAAGACGGCTCTGGAGACGTGTTTGTCCATTTCACTGACATTCAGGGAATGGGCTACAGGACGCTGGAAGAAGGTCAGAAGGTCAAATTTGAAATCATACAGACAGACAAAGGACCAAAAGCAGCAAATGTAGAAGCAGTTGAATAAGAGACTGTGAAAACGATTTGAGGGGTGGCGCGCGCTTTGCGCGCGCCACCCCTCAATTTTTTCTCCCCCACTTGACCCCTTAATTTACAACCTTCAAAATTCAGGAATGATAAAGGTCCTCAAACCTATCGTTGATCTTATCGCCCCTCCCCTATGCCTCATCTGTGAAAAACCCACCGAAAAAGCCGTATGCGACACCTGCAGGTCAAAAATTGATAAAACCCTTGAGATAAAAGAAAATTTTTGTCTCAAATGTGGCGGTGTTTTTGATGGACGTGTTTGCCCAAGATGTAGAGACACCAAATTTGTATTCGAGTTCAACCGTTCGGTTTACATTTATAAAAAACCAGTTAAAGACCTGATTGAGGAATTTAAGTACAGAGGGCTGAAGAGAACTTCAGATTTCATGGCCGAGAAAATGGCCAATCTTATAGAGAAGGAGTTTCCACAAATTGACTTTCTCGTCCCTATTCCCATTCACCTCACAAGAAGGAGAGAAAGGGGATTCTCTCAAACAGAGTTAATTGTAGAAAAACTTTCACACATTACAGGAATTCCCTGCGATTGTTCGAGCCTGGTAAGAGTAAAACACACGAGAGTTCAGGCCAATCTTTCAAAAGACGAGCGCAAGGAAAATTTAAAGGGCGCTTTTAAACTAAAAAATGCAGAAAAATTCAAGGGCAGGTCAATTCTCCTGGTAGACGATGTTATGACCACCGGAACCACCGTGAACGAGGCAGCCAAGGTATTTAGAAGATTTCGCAGCATAAGGGTTTATAGCATCACCTTTGCGATTGCAGTTTACGGAAGTCGGTCCT
>WFZT01000225.1 GCA_015489415.1 Caldifarciminota bacterium
GGATACTTTGTCAACATCCCGGATATCTTTTTCTTCATACTCTCTGAGGAGGCGGATTCAAAGGCCTTTTTTAGATAGAATTTTGCCATGTACCTATCACCAAATTCCTCTCTCAACTCTGCGAGCTGAATGTAAATTCTGGCCCTGTTGTCACCACTGAAATCTTCGATTACACTGAGCAGATAGCTTTCGAGGTCTTTTAGCTGTCCCGTATTTATGTATGCCTCTTTCAGTTTCTCAACGATCTGAAATCTCGACTCTTCATCCGGGGACATGCTGTAAAGTCTCTGGCCAAGTGCAATGGCCTCATTGAACCTTTTGATTTTAAAATAAATATTCATGGATTGAAGCATGGCCTGATACTTGAGGGTCTTATTCCCTGTTTGAAGAAGCCTTCCATAGATGGCAAGTGCAGAATCTGGCATACCAAGTGAATCGTAAAGAGTGGCAATCACAAGATTTGCCGCGGGGTTCTTGTCAAGATAAGACCTTGGGATGTGAGGTATAACAATCCTATAGATATCCTTCGCTTTTATACCGCGTTTTAGTCCCTCTGAAATAGCCTGGATTGTGTACGCATTTCCATCGTACCTCACTGCGAGCCATTTCAGAATGCTAAGGGCTGACTTAAACCAGTGTCTGATGGTATAGAGAAAGAATACTTCATAGAGAAGTTCCGGTGCCATTGGGCTATCCGGATATTTTTTCACAAAGTTTATATTGAGTTCAGTTGCAGACTTGTAGTAACCAAGCTTGTACTTGCAGAGTTCAATTTTGTACCTTACCCTGTCCGGGTCTATATCAGGAGAATAATGGCTGAGTGCGAGTCCGTAGTATTCCATGGATTTCTTGTATTCTCCATTAATAAACGAAAGCTCACCAAACAAATAGTAAGTGCTACCGAGCACATCGTCTTCGACGCCCTGTCTCTGAAGAATGTTTTCTAAAAAAGTGGAGGCACTGTCAGGATGACCTATTTGAATGTAAAGACGGGCGAGATACAGAAGTCGATAATTTTCAAGAGCAGGATTGAAGCAACTTTGCAGCAGTTTTCTGGCTGGTTCTATATTACCAAGCTCAATGTAATCAAAGGCAAGAACACATTTGAAGTAAGAATTTATCGGCTCGTCAAAAGCAAACTTCTCAGCACTCTCAAGGAATTCCTGGGCCTTTTCAAAGTTCCTCATCATGAAATAGGTAATTCCAGTCTCAACATAGGTGAATGGAAGAATATCAGGATCACCGGAATTTCTCGCCTTCTCAAGATACTTTAGGGCAGATTGGAAGTCTCTTGTGAGGTCTCTCAGATTCAGGGCATAAAGAAACTCAACCTTGCCAGCAAGAGGACTGTTCCCAAATCTATCCAGGAAATATTTTCTTGAATCCATGGCCTCGTTATAAAGGCCCATCTTGTCCTGAATTAACGAAATGAAATAGAGTGCGGAATCTGCAAAGTTGTTGTTTTCATTACCAATGGTCACAAAATAAAAAATGTACATGGCCTTTTCGTAGTTCCCGGCCAGCATGTATTTTTTTGCAAGATTATAGCGCTTTGACAGGCTATCAGGAGATGTGACATTGGATATACTTGTCCCCTGCAGGAAAAGCTCGACGTAATGGTTGTATAAGGGTTTTGTGTTCAGTGACGTTATGACAGCAATAATCAGCGGCATCATAGATAGTTATTTTAAAGTATGCAAAGGCTTTATGGCATATTATTTGAGCTCGTTATAGAATTCTCCTCCCTCCTTTCCTCCCCCCACGCACTTTGTGCGTGGGGGAGAAGGAGGTGGGGACAAATTTTTCATTAAAAATTAAATAAAGGTTTTGAAATTTTTCGAACAGGCTCATATTAATTGAAAGTGTTGTCGCTTTTCATAATCTCCTTTTGGGGAAGATTGATTTTGCTAAATTGCAGATGTAGCCCCCTTTTTAATTTCCTCCCACAATCAAATTTATGAGGGGGTACGGGCTATGGCAAAATAGGAGGTCGCATATTCTAAAATACTTGCAATCTGCCTGTTGAATACTCTGAATGCTTTCTCTTCAAAGTTTTCCAATAACAGACGGGAAGGAATTTGAGGTGTTAACTCCGGAGCATGGGGTTAAATTGAGAGGGGGGGCGGCGGCCCTCCGGGCCGCCGCCCCCCTCTTCCCATTTTATCCAACCATTTTTATTTTTTCCTTAAATCTGGCACATCCACTCCTGGCACAAGATTGGTGCCGCCGCAGCTATATGTTGCTCCTGGAATGTATTTGTGGGGATCAGGATGTCCAAGCTTTATCAGATGATCATAATCTCTTTTGAGTTTCATAAATCTCATCTTCACTTCATGTGCACCGTGCCACCATGCGTAATCCGGACCCATCATTGAGGCTCCCATTCTCATGCGTCTACCCTCATGGTGCCACAGGAGCCAGAAATCCCATTCAAACTCTTCATCAAACGGTCTCGGTGTGAGAAGCTTTTTCTTTCTGAGTGTAACAAGCATCTTCTTGGCAGGGGCAAAGTAATTCTTGTTGTAATCCTCTACCTGCTTTTCTATTCTCGTGAAGTAATCCTCCACATGCCTTTCTGTATGGCACTGCAAGCAGACCTTCTTCATGTTCTCCCTGTGCTGCTTTCTTACAGTCTCGTCCATAGGCTTCCATGTAACCGGATCTTTCCAGATCGTGGATTTTGGGGGCTTGAGCTCCAGCCACATTCTCTGCCCAACATCATGGGTTGCCTCAAGAACGACTTCACCTGTCTTCGGATCCTTGACCTCACTGGTATGGCAGGTGGCACAGGTTGGGGCATCTTTTGTATACCCTGCCATGTACATCTTACCATGGATAGACTCTTCCCATATTTCCACCTGAGGATGGTCAGGGCCAAGATGGCAATATCCGCAGGTGGTAGGAGCTTTTGCTTCCTTCACAGAGAAAATATGCTTATTGTGGCATGATGTACATGTGCCTCGAGTGCCATCGGGGTTAATTCTTCCTACTCCGTTGTTGGGGTAATTATACCAGGTTAATTTGTCTTTTATGATTGAGCCGTGACACATGAAGCAACCCGTTGCGCGCTCGGGAGTGGAATTTGCACCTTTGACAAGCCAGGGGTCTTTTAGAATGTTGACAACAAAATGCAGTGTGTTGGCGTGCTTGGTGTGCTCGTACTCCATCACCTCTTTCTCATGACAGTTTGAGCAGGCAGCAGGAGTAACGATAGCGGAAACAGGTGTACTGGACTGGCATCTGTCACTTATTATGGTCTTTTTGTAAATCTTTGGGTCATGGCAATTCAGACATCCGACGCCCTCCTGAGCGTGCTTACTCATGGACCACTGCCTTACGACCTCCGGCGTCTCCTTTTTATGACAATCATAACACTTCTTTGAAGCTTCACCAATAACTATTTCAGCATGGAGAGCGAAGGCAAGGAGCAGCCCAACTGCAATCATTACAAACTTGTTTTTATACATCCTTCACCTCCTTTTTGGGATATTTTATGAACACTGAATTGTTATGTCTATGCTAAATTTGGGCGGTCTGGCATAGTAAAAAAGTACTATAAGAATTAGTCGAATCTGAAAAAGTCAACCGGGCTTGAGCTCGTTTGAAAATTCATGAAAGATTGCCCTTCCCTAAATCCCCTCCCGCAAGCGGGAGGGGAAGAATACAGAGGCGAAAAAGGGAGAAATAGAGGATTTCATGGGCGGCTTGGAGCAAAAAGATATTTTCCCGCATGCTTCACGTGTGGAGAAGAATTAGGGGCCAATTTTTCGAACATACTCACGCCTTATCCTTAGCCATACCATGTGTGAGAGGGAAATCTATTTCATAATATACTTCGTGCCAGGCTGTTTTTTAACTTATCATTTCCAGAGAATTGAAGAACAGTGGCTTGAGCCCCCTTGCAAGCAACAATTCCTATTTTTCTTCCTTCTGGTCCTTTACTATCCCCTTTTTGATGGCGAAGACCGCGAGCTGCACGCGGTTTTGAAGATGCAGTTTTTCCATAATGTTACGGAGATGGTTTTTAACCGTGTTCTCCGAAATATTGAGTTTATATGCTATCTCTTTATTTGATGCTCCCTCGGCAATGAGGGTGAGAACCTCTTTTTCCCTTAAAGTCAGGGTCTCTTCAGGAGATTTCTGATTGCTTAGATTTTTGCTCACAAATTCATTCAGAATCTTTGCCGCGAGAGGGCTTGAAATCGGCGCCTCTCCTCTAAAAACATTTCTTATCATATTAAAAAGTTCTCTCGGCTCAAGATTTTTAAGAAGATAGCCCTGAGCCCCACATTTAATGGCTTCAAAAAGGGACTGGTCACTGTCGGAAACGGTGAGGATCACGATTTTCACGTAGGGCATCTCACTTTTTATCATTTTTGTGGCCATAAGACCATCGTACTCTGGCATATAAATGTCCATGAGAATTAAATCAGGCATGAGCTCACGAGTTTTCTCAAGGGCCTCTTTTCCGTTGGAGGCTTCACCTATTACTTCAATATCATCCTGGGTCTGCAGAAGAGAGGCAAGTCCTTTCCTGAAAAGAGTATGGTCATCAACGAGGAGAACTCTGATTCTGTCCATGGGTAACCATGGTTACTTCATTTTCAATCTTTACGCCCGGGAGCTCGAGGATAATTTCAGTCCCCACTCCGGGAGATGATTTTATGGTGAGTGTCCCGCCCATCCCAATAGCACGCTCTTTCATGGTCTGAATGCCAAAGTGCAGCTTCCCGTTTAACCTCGCATAATTTTTAGGGTCAAACCCCTTTCCATTGTCAATAATCTTTAGCACCCTCTTCCCATTCTCATTTTCAAATACAACCCACACCTTGGTGGCCTCAGCATGCTTCTCGATGTTATTTAGTCCTTCCTGAATAATTCTAATAAGGTGCACCTGAGAGCTTACTGGCAGGTTTAATCCATTTATTCCATCAAGCTTTGTGTGGATTTTTATATTGTTGTTAATACCAAACTCGTGGACAAATTTCTCAATGTAGGTTTTGAGGTCAGAATCCGGGATGTCCACGATTTTCAGGTCAAAGATGGCTCGCCTTATTTCGGCGTAGGCATCCTTTATTGCCTCCCTTAGCTCATCGAGACATCCTGAGATGACTTCAAAGTTCCCTTTTTTAAGGTGTTCATTGATCGCAGCGGCTTTTACGTTTATATAGGCGAGGGTCTGGGCCAGGCCATCGTGCAGTTCCTTCGCAATTCTGTCACGTTCCCTAAGAGCTGATAGTTCCATAATCTCCCGATAAATCTTAAATCTTTCGAGATTATATGCGATCTCGCGAGCAAGAATGGTAAGGGTCTCCTCATCCTCCTGAGTAAAGGGCTTGCTCCCCGGATGCCTTGCAAGCAGGATATGTGCGATGACACGCTTGTCTTCCGAGAAAATAGGAACACCGAGGATGGGCCCGATTGGTGGATGCCCCTCGGGAAGTTCAACAGAGTCGGGGTCATCGGTTCTATCAGAAACCCTGATGGAGCGTCCTGTTCTGAGAATCTTTCCCTTTATTCCTTGCAGCGTCGGGATTTTCTTAACGCTGCAGTTGTTAACATCAATTCCGTAATAATAGACCTTGATCTTGCCATCTTCATTAATGAGAATCTCCCCGTAGTCGGCACATAGGTATTTACTCGCATTGGTGACGACCTCTCTGATGTATTCACCGAGAGATTCTCTTATTTTCTGAATGTCACCGGTCTTCAGAAGCATCTTCTGATGCCGCTCATGAAGGCTAATCTTGGCATAGAGCTTCTTTACCTCGTGGAAAATAAAATATGCAAAAATGGCAGATGAAATTGAGAAAATTAGCACAATCAGTGCACTTTCCACAAATGGAGAAGGCATCAATCCATGTATTCTATGCCTGACAAACTCAAGGATGATCAGGATAAAGATCGGAGAGATAACTCCCAATATGAAAAGCCGCTTTATCTTTGAGTCCATGACTCTTAATTTATACACCCAGAAGCGCTACTTTGCCAATAGTAATAATTTACTATATGAGGGCCCTCATTGCAGCAGCATACGGAGATTCAGGATATCTTGTGATGAGCTTTTTCGCAATTTTCCTTGCGAGTTCCTGGTCATGGAGACGCTCACTGGCTATAAAGTATGCCCTGAAATATGAGAAGGGAGAGATGAAATTCGAAAAATTGTCCCCCGTATTTTTAAACTCTGAGAATGCCTCATTGGGCTTTCCCATCTCAAGATAAACGTTGGCGAGTTCATAATGAAGGAGACCGAGTGTATCACCTGCAATTTTACTTCCAAGAAGTACTCTGGCCCCTTCAAGATTTCTTCTAATCACGAGACTTTCGGCCCTGAAAAACACCTCAGCAATCTTTGATTTACCAAAGTTGTCGAGTATTTCTCGATAAAAGAAAACGTGATATAGATAAGGACTTGCAGGATACTTTGTGGCAAGCTTGTTCCAGTAAGTGCTCGAGCTGTCCCTTTCTCCTGTCAGGAGGAAATAAAGTCCGAGATAATAAAGGGATACATCCGACATATTTCTTTTTGCAAAATCCTTGAAGGTCGAGTCATCGCTCATGGCGAGCAAAGCGCGCAACCTGAGCTCGAGATTATTCCTATCTGCGAACTTCAGTACGGTTTTATAGTGGCCAATCCTGAATGCGAGAGCTACAAGAGAATCCCTGGCCTCCCGAATTCTAAATTTCTGATAGGCCTTTTTGTAATATTCCACCGCATCCCTGAACTTTCCCTCACCCGAGAGGATTAAACCTTTAAGCAGATAGTAGTTCCCGTCCTTTTTTGCCCTTTTTAACAGTGAATCTGCCTGCTGGACCATACCAGCGGCCACAAGGTATTTGACATATTTTGATAAATCCTTTGTCCAGCCCGACTTCTCGAGAGCCTGGAGCATGAGCCCGGGCTTATTGTGCCTCATATAATAATCGGCGAGAACAAGATTCACCTCGTTGTGCCCCGGATGCCGGGAAAGCCATTTGTTTACAACATTTGTGACTGTTTGCTCGTCTAAAAACCTCTCAATCCTCGAAAATTCCTGCCTCAGGAGCGTAATCGAGCGGGTCTGAAGATAAAAATTAAATAGCTCGTAGAGGGCCCCCTCAAAATTTTTGTTCCATAGATTGTCATAATAAAACTCACGTGCAAAGAGGGAATCCGAATGATAGGTCTTCCTTGCCCGCTTCAGTATATTGAGGGCAAACTCACGCTGTCCTCCAAAATAAAATTGGCTATAAAAGGCCTGATATGCGGGAATTGGCCGGGGATGGGAAAAGAAAACATTGGTGAATTTAACAGCCGAATCCATCTCGTTTAATCTAATCAGAGCTTCCACGTGGTATCTCGCAAGCTTCCAGTCGTCAGGATGTTTTTTCAATCCATAGGATGTGAGATCGAGGATTTTGTTGTAATTGTTGTGCGAGCGATAAAAGGCAATCAAAGTGGCAAAAACACGGTTGGAGCTCGTGGGATTCTGGTAAAATTCTTTCTCGTACTGTGTTACGTTAAATGAAAGGATTATGAGTAACGCAATCTTAAGCATTAAAGTCCAAGCTCATCTTTGATTTTTCTCATACCCTCGAGACATGTTTCCAGAAACTCCTCGAGGCTCATGCCAAATTCTTCGCAGGTTTTTATCTGATTCCTGTCAGCACCTGCGGCAAATCTCTTTTCTTTAAAGCGCTTCTTCATGAATTTCAGGGAAAGGCCATCGAGAGATTTTGAGGGGTGCATCAGGGCACATGCCACGATAAAGCCCGTAGTTGGGTCAACTGCATAGAGAACCTTTTCCATCAGAGTCTCTCTGTCCTTTTTCCATGCATGTGCAAGGATGGCGTTTAATATCTCTTCATCATCAAATCCCATCTCTTTCAGCATTTCCACCGTTCTGATGGCGTGAATATCAGGCTTGTCATAGGTTTCCTCATAATCCAGGTCATGAAGGATACCCGCTATTTCCCAGCGATCCGGGTCCTCCCCAAACTTCATTGCAAACTCGCGCATGCAGGCCCCAGCTGCAAGCATATGCTTTACAAGGTTTTCCTTTTTTACGTGCTTTCTTACGAGCTCGATCGCCTCGTCTCTTGTCATTTTTTATCCTCCCTTCTTCTGGCATTCATCACAAATGCCATAAACTATTGTTGAAATTTTTTCGACCTTAAAATTCTTCTCCGCTGCAATTTTCTTTATCTCATCCTCAATGACCTTGCTCTTGAACTCAATGATCTTGCCACAAACAAGGCATACAAAATGGGAATGTGATTCGTGCCCCAACACGTGCTCGTAGTACTTCTTACCCTGCCCAAATTCGCGTTCCTCGACAAAACCCATATCAACAAGGACTTTAAGGGTTCTGTAAATAGTCGCACGGGAAATCTCCGAGTTCTCTCGCTTTAGCATTTTAAACAATTCATCTGCTGTAAAATGCTTGTGGAGTGAGAAGATTTTTTTAACAATTATACTTCTCTGCTTGGTGATTTTTTTATTTTGTCTATGCGAAATTTCTTTGAAAATGTCAAATTCTTTCATTTATAAGGGAGCGCGCCCGGGGGGAGTCGAACCCCCAGCCTTGAGATCCGGAATCTCACGCTCTATCCTGTTGAGCTACGGGCGCAGGTCTTTGTCTGAAAAAACATAAGCACTGAATTTGTAAATTTCAACTCCTGGTTCCTTCCAGCAGCCCGGAGACAGCCCTGCCTTCAGACACGTGTTGTCAAGGAATTCGTACCTGTCCCAGCCATACTCAACAGGTACCTGTGGAAGCAGCACTCCCTGATAATATCCAGCCCTTATGAGCAATCCGTGCTTTCCGACCTCAATCTCGTTTATATCTTCAACCTTCTCAAGAGGTGTGAGAACTGAAATCTCAAATTCAAGGTCATCGAATTCCTCCGGTCGCACAGGGGAGAACCTTGGGTCATTCACCGCGGCCTCACCTGCCACCTCAGCCGTTGCAATATAAAGGGGCTTGATGGGAATGACATAACCTATACAACCTCTCAAAACACCTCTATTTTTAAGCGTCACAAACACACCTGATGGCCTGGCCAGCTTTTCTGTGGGTGGTGGGGGCGGCGTGTAACTCCTGCCTCTGATCCTGTTGTAAACTGCCTCTTTTGCTATCTGCATGAGGTATTCCTTTTCTTCACGGGTCAAATACTCCTCTTCCCTTTCCACCCTGGAAATTGCAACCGAGGCGTACCCCACAACGTAGCCTTCAAATCTTCCCGTAACTCTTGCGGAGTTTGTATAGGCAAGAAGTTGAATATTAACTGGAGACAATTTCTTAAGAGTGGCGATAACAGTCGCAATTGGGCCGGCACCACACGCCATTGCCCTGCCGGTGTGATTCTCCTCGATTAACCCCTTTTCGTCACCATTCAAAATTAATCCCACCGTGTACGCATCGGTCTTTTCGCATTCCTCAACAGAGTAACCGTGGTAAAGGTCCGAGCTTGCAACGAGCAGAAAATCAGACTCATTTTCAAGCACCTTTGAGAGGCCTCTACTTGCCGCTTCCATGGTAGGGACATCCTGGACTCCCATCATTATTGGAACGATTTTGAAATCATCGAGTACATACTGAAGAAAGGGAACTTGAACCTCGAGGGAATGCTCGTTCACATGCACATCAAGGTCGGGCACAAAAATGGGATTGGAATCAATGATCTTATCTGCAAGCTCTTCATCGATACCCACCTCTCCAAGCGGAGTCAGCCAGGAACCTCTATTGTAGACAGCCATGCCCGTAAAAGGCACCTGATGACTCGGCCCTATCAATATAACTTTTTTAATTTTCCTACCCTTTAGCGTCTTGTAGCCGGTTGCGGCAATTACTCCAGAATACACATAACCTGCATGGGGCGATACAAGACCCATAAGGTCTCCTTTGACCTCCCTCTCCTCTGCTCTATCAAACAATTCTTTGAGCAGAGAGAGCAACTCCTCTCTATCCGATGGATAAAAGCTACCAGAAAATGTTGGTTTTCTAATCATTTTCATCACCCCCGGTTTTTAAATAGTCAAGTGCGAAATATTTCAGACTTCTATCAAATCCAAAATTTTCATACATCATAAGTGCACATGAAATGTGTGCGAGAGATGATGGATGCCAAGTCTTCAAATTTCCTATCCCTTCCCCATTCTCCCCTAACCCCTCCTTCCCTGAGGGAAGGAGGGGTAATTTCTTGGCTTCCCGACAAAGGTTTCGACTCTGCTGATTTAAGCGAGAATAAAACTCACTCCCTTCCCTTTGGGAAGGGAGGGTCGGGGTGGAATGGGTGGTCAACAAAATTTTGAATGTATCCATTCTTTTATTCACTGTATGGTTGTGCTTGTATAAAAAATTATAGCCGATACTATAAAATATACCTTGAGAGGTCCTCATCCTCAATTATCTCCGAGAGTCGCTTATCCACGTACTCCTCATTAATGATTACCTCTGTAACACCTGGCTTGGGTAGCTCAAATAAGAGTTCTTCAAGAAGATGACTCATCACAGTATGAAGTCGCCTTGCGCCTATATTTTCGGTTCTTTCATTGACGATAGCAGCGTACTTTGCAATTTTAGCGATGGCCTCATCGGTAAATTCGAGATTCACCCCCTCTGTTTCAAAAAGGGCCTTGTACTGTTTAACGAGTGAATTTTCCGGCTCCACAAGAATTCGCCTGAACTCATTCTCTCCGAGGCTGTCGAGCTCCACCCGAATGGGGAATCTTCCCTGAAGCTCCGGAATTAAGTCGCTTGGACTTGCATTGTGAAAAGCCCCGGCAGCTATGAAAAGAATGTGATCAGTTTTGACCATCCCATATTTTGTCATGACTTTTGTGCCCTCAACAATTGGTAAAAGGTCTCTTTGTACACCTTCTCTTGAGACATCCGGGCCATGTGTACTTTCTGCACCCACAATTTTATCAATTTCATCAATGAAAATTATGCCGGATGTCTCAGCCCTCTGGATGGCCTCTTTCTTCACTTCGTCCATGTCAATTAATTTCGATGCTTCCTGTTGTTTAAGTATTTCGAGGGCCTCTTTAACCTTCACCCTCTTCCGCTTTTTTCTCGTGGGGAAAAGGGCATCCAATCCTTCTGGCATATTTAAATTCAGCTCTTCAGTGCCCATAGGGCTAATTACCTCAAAGAAGGGCGAAACTTTTTCCTCGACGTCAATTTCAACTTCCCGATCATCAAATTTGCCATCATCGAACATCTCTCTGAGCTTTTCTCTTGTGTCCTCCATGTCCTCTGTCTTCTGGTACGGAGCCGGGAAGAGGATTTCGAGAATTCTTTCCCGTGCCAGATTGTAGGCTTTCTCTTCCACTGTCTTAATCTTCTCAGCTTTCACCATATTGATAGAGATTTCCATGAGGTCGCGAATCATGGACTCAACATTTTTGCCCACGTAGCCCACTTCGGTGAACCTCGTTGCCTCAACCTTAACGAATGGGGCCTTTGCGAGGTTAGCAAGTCTCCGTGCTATCTCCGTCTTTCCGACACCAGTGGGACCAATGAGAATTATGTTATTTGGAGTAATCTCGTCCCTTAAAGGCCCCTGAACGTTGAGTCTTCTCCATCTGTTTCTAAGGGCAATGGCAACAGCTTTCTTAGCTTTGTCCTGACCTACCACATACTTGTCGAGCTCTTTAACAATCTCTTTGGGCGTTAGAAACTCTTCTTTCATCACACTCATCTAATTCCTCCAGTCGAAATAATATAACCACAAATTACGACAGTCAATTAAGTTGAAAAATATCATCCCTTTCCGGTTTTATTTCAAGCTTGCATGGGAAGTTTATCCATAAATCATGAATACCTTTGGTCTTATGCCCAGATATTCTGCAGCGGTGGTGAGACGAATACTATTTTTCACCGCGGCCTCCCAAACTGGTCCGGTTCTCAATCTAAAACCGGGCTCTCGCAAAAGATGATGGTCGTAGATAACAACCCGTGGCCTTGCATTCTCGATAATTCTTACCATGTTTTCAATGGTTCTTCCAAGTGTGATATTTGACACGAGATACCCGAGCATGTACGTCATAGGGCCATCAACAATCAAATAATCTGGCTTTTCTTCTATAATCCAGTCAGCGTAGTCTTCGATGACCGGCCCATTTAGGTCGCTTGTATGAATAAGCTTTTCTCCTCCATGCTCCACGATTGTGGCGAATACCCAGCCGGTTCGCGAAAACTCAACTCCATGAAAAAGAGGTGGAGTAAACCTGATTACCGTTTCGCCAAACCTGTATGTTCTCGTTTCGGGAAACATCACGCTGGCCTCTCCTGCTCCAAACTCCCGGACCTCTTGAAAAGAGTTCCACTCATTGGACAATTTCTCAAACCAGGCCAATCCCTTTCTAAGTAGAACTTCTCTTCTGGCATTATAATCGCCAAAGTCCTTAGATAGAGCGTGATGCAAATCTTCGAGAGGGTTTTTATACTTCTTTTTCTCTTTCTTCGTTCCCCAGATATTTACTCCAAGACTCCGTCCAAGGTTTTCGAAAAGTTCAACAGCTCTCTTCCTCTGGGATTCGTTTATAAATTCATTGGGGTTCTTCGTGAAAATCTTCTTACCGAGATAGAACTCGATGTCTTCTTCCTTCCACAAATAGTGGTCATGGTGGTAGTGGGAGATTACAACAGCATCAACTTTTTTCATGAGGTTTTTGATGCGTTCGAGAGCCAATTTTTTCCAGTAAATTTTTAGCTTTTGAGGGGCGGGAAAAGAGGGCTGCATCTCTGCTGCTCCGGGGTCAATAAAAATTTTGATATCAGGGGTTTCAACTAAAGTAGCGGTACTTTTTGCCCCCATTGAATCAAAGAAGACAGGCTCAAATTTTATCATTCAGTTTGCTTTGAATGCCTGTATTTGATAACTTTCACCTTTTCCATGGTGATCAAGCCTTCCTGAACCA
>WFZT01000226.1 GCA_015489415.1 Caldifarciminota bacterium
CTCCGATGCTTCCTAAATTTCCTGAACATGTTGGTTTCTTGCTCCCTTTTCCAAGAATTTGAAGGGTATATTTTAAAGCAAAGTGCCCAATTTCCCTATGAATTCGTTATGAAAGTAGAAATTTTTAAGAATTGGGGATAAAATTAAACACGTCCATCGTTTATTGACATGGATGTAATAGAAAAGTAAAATCAACACAAATGGAGGCATTATTATGCTGGAAAATTTGATTTCCGAGGATCGAGTAATACTTGATCTTAAATCCAAAACAAAAGACGAAGTTCTGAAAGAACTCCTGGGTGTTTTGAAACTCCCCGAAGAGAGAGAAAAAATCGTCCTGGATGCCCTCAAGAAAAGAGAATCCATCGGTTCCACCGGAATCGGTAAGGGCATCGCAATTCCACATGTCAGGAGTGTGGTTCTCGACGATGTTTATCTCGTGGTGGGGCTTTCAAAGGAGGGTGTTGACTTTGATTCCCTCGATGGGAAACCTGTTCATCTATTCTTCCTTCTGTGTGCACCGCCCCAGGACCCTGGAACCACTTATCTTTTAACTCTTGGGAAGATAGCACAGATCGCAAGAAAACTCGCAAGAAGGAACGATTATATGAATATCAAGAGCCCTAAAGAGTTTGTGGAATACCTCTTGAAGCTTGAGGAGGAAGAAAGTGAATAAAATCCTCGAGGCACTGATCACGCTAAACGACCTTGATCTCATGATTGAGGAGATTAAAAACCCAAATTACCGGGACCTTGGCTTTGAGATTGATGTTCAGCAGAAATTAGAGGCCCTGGAAAAGGCCAGGGATGAGATCAGAAGTAAGATTCCCGAAAACATATTAAGAAAGTACGACATTTTAAAGAAAAGATACGGAAGAGGGGTTTCACCGATCATCGGGGGAGTTTGCATGAACTGCTTTGTAAAACTCCCCATATCTGTGGTTTCTCAACCACACAATAATGAAAAGATAGAGACCTGTCCGAACTGCGGAATATTCATTTATTGGGCATGAAAAACCTGTCCATAGAAGAAGAAATCAAGATCATACAGAAGAATACTGTCGATTTACTTCCCATGGAAGAGCTTGTTGCGAAGCTCAAAAGGTCCAGGGAAAAGGGGATTCCTCTGCGCATAAAGTACGGCGCTGACCCATCCAGACCCGACCTCCACCTCGGCCATTATGTTTGCCTTAAAAAACTTAAAGACCTCCAGGACCTGGGGCATCAGATTGTCTTTATCGTGGGGGACTTTACTGCAATGATTGGTGACCCTTCGGGAAAATCCAAGACGAGGCCGAGACTCTCCGAGGAAGAGGTTAAAGAGCACGCCCGGACATATTTTGAGCAGGTCTACATGGTACTTGACCCCGATAAGACAGAGGTCACTTACAATTCGAAGTGGCTTGGAGCCCTCACATCCAAGGATGTCATTGAGCTTGCCGCAACTTATACGGTGGCAAGGATGCTTGAGCGCGATGATTTCAAAATGAGGTTTGAGAAGGAGATTCCCATTTTCATTCATGAACTACTCTACCCACTCTTCCAGGGTTATGACTCCTATGCCATTTCCTCGGACATCGAAGTAGGAGGCACTGACCAGAAGTTCAATTTTGTCATCGCAAGGGATATTCAAAAATACTACGGGCAGGAGCCCCAGGTGATCCTCACAGTGCCTCTTATCGAGGGAACGGATGGAAAGCTCAAGATGTCCAAATCCTACGATAACTATATAGCCCTGAAAGATTCTCCTGAAAACATGTACGGCAAGGTAATGTCCATTCCAGATGATCTGATTCTCAAGTACTTCAAGCTTGTTCTCTACTACGATGACGACGAGCTTAAAAAGGTGGAAAAACTGGTAAAAGAGAATCCAAGGGATGCCAAGGCACGGCTTGCCTTTGAAATAGTCCAGCTGTTCCACGGTTACGAAAAGGCCAAAAGGGCCGAGGAACACTTCAATCGCGTTTTTAGACAGAAGGAAATCCCTGACAACATCCCGGTTTATAAGTTAGACAGTGAGGGCGAATTACTGATAGACATCCTCCATAAGGCAGGGGTTGTTCCATCAAAGAGTGAGGCAAGAAGGCTGATTCGACAGGGGGGCGTGAAGATAAATGGTGAGCCTGTTACGAATGAAACTCTTGAAATTAAGAAACTCAGCGAACCAATTGTGGTAAAAGTCGGGAAAAGAAGGTTTTTGAAAATCATCCCCTGAATGACCACTCTGCTCCTCATACTGGCGCTTTCCCTCCCCCGTGGGGAAAAAATCTCTATGAACGTTTATTTTGGCCCCATCAAAGCGGGGATTTTGGAGCTTACGGTCTCGCCCGACATCAAGAAGATTGAAGGGATTCCATGCTATCATCTATCGCTCACGCTCAGGTCAACTGGCACTTTCTCTTACTTTTTCAGGGTTCAGGATAGGATTGATTCATACATTGATACCTCAGAGCTGCACACGGTTAAGTACGAAAAGGTGCTGAACGAGGGAGGATACCACGCCAGATCATCTATGATTTACATTATGTCGGACAGCACGGCGGTATACTCAGATACCGTGATAAAAACACCTCCGTTTCACGATCCACTTTCACTTATCTATATCACAAGGCTACTCCCCCTTTCAAAAGACACTCTTTCCCTCCTCTACCATGTGGACAAAATAACAACCAGGGCAAAGATTATCCCCGAAAGGGAGGACAGTGTGAATGGCAAAAAAGCTCTTGAAGTAACCATAAGATTTGAGAAGGGAGGAGTTTTTAAAGAAGGTGGAGATTTCAGATTGTGGATCAGCGAGGATTCACCGTATCATGAGCCATTAAAGCTGCATTCGAAGCTTAAATTTGGTAGCATCAGGGCTGTTTTGAAGAAATACACCCCTGGATCAGTTTCCTCAATTCAAAGATAGCCTTAAAAACCCTCGGGCCGGGCCTATCAAAAAGAGCAGGCTCCAGCTTAAAAATACAGTTTTTCCTGACCGCGGTAATCTTATCCCAGCCTATCCTTTTCTTTACGGCTGAGGGACTTGCATGGGGGTAACTCAGCAGGATAATCTCGGGATCGGCCCTTATCACATCTTCCTGCCTGACTACGGGGTATGGGACTTTAAGTCTTCCGAAAATATTCACTCCACCGGCAATGGAGATAACCTCGTTGATGAAAGACTTTCCACCTGCAGTGTAAAGTGGTCTTGGAGAAAGCTCGAAATAGGTTCTCAACTTTTTACGTGGCACTGTTTTCTTGAGGCTGTCAAGGATTGCTCTCAAGCTGTCCACAACGAAGCGCGCTCGCGCTTCGTGATGCGTGTACTTTCCAACAATCTCTATGGTCCTTAATATCCCTTCAATTGATTCCGGCGAAACAGCTATGACCTTGAGACCCAGCTTTTCTAACTTCTGGGCTACAAATTTCTGCATGGGAAGGGTCACAAAGACGTAATCTGGCTTCAATTTAATGATCTTATCAATCTTTGGATTGAGCATATCACCCACTTTGGGCTTTTTTCTGGCTGCTGGGGGATAGTCACCATAGATGGTATTTGCTACGAGTACCGAATCTGCATGAAGCAGGTAAATTGTTTCTGTAACGCTGGGAACAAGGGAAATGACC
>WFZT01000227.1 GCA_015489415.1 Caldifarciminota bacterium
CCACCTTCAGTAATTTCCATTACGTGTGTATCTGTATCATGACCGCACATGCGGCACCCGTCAATCCTGAAGAACCTCATCATCTCACCAATTGGACGCTTGTAAAGGCGTTCGTCATACTGGCTCTGAATCATCTTCTTTGTCAGAACCATGGTGCAGTCAACGATATGGGAAACTGCATAGCCCCCCGCTGCCTCTGCAGAAAATTCCTCATGACCTGAGCGCTTCTGTGAAACCAGCAAAGCAGTCTGATACCATTTTTTGAGGAAATTGAATATCTGCCGGACGAATGTTCGAGCAAGCATCTCCTTTGCCTCGTAGAGACCGGTCACCGAGTCAATCACCGTGTATTTGATTTTGTATGTCTTAATCGTGTAGGCGAGTGTGTCGAGGAGTACCTTAATATCCTCGCGAAGGGTGCTGTAGCTTGCAGCGTCGATGATGTAAATGTTGTCTTCAACAGTCTTCAGGTCCTCAATGCCCATGGCAGTAGCACGCTCCTTCAATCCTATGGAGAGGAAGGTTGCAGGGGTCTCAACTGTGATAAATGCCACTTTACGTCCCAGTGATGCTTGCTTGACGGCAAACTGCTCCACCATCAGGGATTTTCCCGTGTCAGAGATACCCGTGAGATTAACAACGGCATAACGTGGAATGCCACCAAGGGGGATTTTCTTCGCTTTTCCGTTCTCGATTCTGGACGTAAAAAACAGCTCATCAAGCCCCTCAATGCCGGAGGGCACGCCTTCCAGCTTCGGGGCTTCTTTTCCAACCTCACTCAAATTTTTTACACTTTCCTTTATAATGTTTTCCATAGCGGTATTATAAATAAAAATCACACCGCCCATTGTCAAGCGTTTAAAGAGCTTGTTCGAAAAATCCCCAGGCTTTCGTTACACAGAATGCTTGTGGCTGGGAAAAGGTGCCTTTTCAGGAATTCCAGAGGTTTTTTCACCCTCCCTTCCCCTGAGGGGAAGGGAGGGTTGGAGTGGAATGGAGGATTTCGGATTTATCAAGACAATAATAGTGGAATATTTGGATAATTCTCAATTGGCATTGGCCTAAACTTGACGCACATGGGAAATAAGGTGGGCACAAATTTTTCTTTAAAATTCAAAGTTTTGAAATTTTTTAGACAGGCTCAGATTATAGAGGGTTCTGATTTATACCCGGGGGGTGAATTCAAAATATACTTCTCAGGATTAATAAACCTGTCTCAGGGTCTGCATTGTTTTGCGAGTTGACTTTATAATTATGCAATGCTCGCAAAGAGGATTATCCCCTGTCTTGATATTAAAGATGGGAAAGTGGTCAAAGGTGTGAAATTCCAGGGATTGCGCGAGGTTGGCGACCCTGTGGAACTTGCAAAAAAATATAATGATGATGGTGCAGATGAGCTATGTTTTCTGGACATTATGGCTTCATACGAATCCAGGGCTACCATGGTTGAGCTTGTCCGTAAGGTTTCTGATCAGGTTTTTATCCCATTTTCGGTTGGTGGAGGTGTAAAGACCATTGAGGATATCCGCAGGATACTTCTTGCCGGTGCTGATAAGGTTTCAATATGTACCACTGCCCTTCAAAATCCAGAGCTTCTCCGTGAGTCAAGTGAAATTTTTGGCTCACAATCCGTTGTCCTTTCAATAGATGCCAAGCGGGTTGGGAATTCCTGGCATGCATTCTCGCATGGAGGCCGCTATGATACCGGGATTGATGCAATTGAATGGGCGAAAGAGGGAGAAAAACTTGGAGCTGGCGAAATCCTTCTAAACTCCATTGATGCCGATGGGACTCAAAGTGGCTATGATATTGAGCTCACACGTGCAGTTTCCGAATCTGTTGGGATTCCTGTCATAGCTTCAGGTGGGGCAGGTACATTGGAGCAAATCTATGAGGTTTTAGATAAAGGCAAGGCCGATGCTGCTCTTGTGGCATCCATTGTCCACTTCGGAAAGTTTTCAATTCGTGAAATCAAAAAATTCTTAAAGGAGAAAGGAGTTGAAGTGAGATGGTCATACCCTCAATTGACATTATGAACGGTAAGGCTGTTCAGCTGCGTGGTGGAGAGGAGCTGGTTATAGAGAAAGATAATCCCTTGGAACTCGCAAGGGAGTTTGATCGTTACGGGGAGATCGCTGTAATTGACCTTGATGCCGCTATGGGGAAAGGTGACAACCTCGAGCTAATTAAAGAGATTTGCAAAATTGCCGAGTGCCGAGTCGGTGGAGGTATTAGATCAGTTGAGAAGGCGAAATTGCTCGCTTCCTATGGTGCCAAAAAGATTATTGTTAGCTCAAAAGTTTTCGAAGGAGGCAGGATAAATTTTGAATTTTTGAAGGGGTTAAATGAGGCCATTGGATGGTATAAAACCATGATTGCCATCGATGTTCGCGGTGATGAAATTTACACAAAAGGGTGGAAGGAACCCACCGGCCTCAATGTTTATGAAACAGCGGCCAAGCTGGAACGTTTCGCATCTGAATATTTATTCACTGACATAGACAGAGAGGGCTCACTTGAAGGCCTGAACTTTGAAAAGATAGAAAAACTCCGAAATTCGACAAAGGCTCGCATAACAGTGGCAGGTGGTGTGAGGGATTTAAATGACCTAATGGAACTTAAAAAATACGATGTGGATGCACAGGTGGGGATGGCAATTTATACGGGGAAAATTGACCTTAAGACGGCATTTATCGAGCTTCTGAACTGGAAAACTGAGCTCCTGCCGACAATCACACAGGATGAGAGTGGACAGGTGCTCACCCTTGCATACAGCAACAAAGAATCCCTAAAGAAAGCCTTTGAAACAGGGAAAATGTGGTATTTCAGCCGCTCGAGAAACAAGCTATGGATGAAGGGTGAAACATCCGGGAATTTCCAGTTTTTAAAAAGAATGCGTGCCGACTGTGACAGGGACACTATCCTTGCAACGGTAAAGCAAAAAGGTGTTGCCTGCCATCTTGGAAGTTATTCCTGCTTTGGAGAGCGGAGGTTCAGCCTTTATGAACTTTACGAAATCATTAAAGAGAGGTTTGAAAATCCAAAACCAGGCTCGTATACAGCGACACTTGATGACAAAAAGGTGCGCGAGAAGCTATTTGAGGAAGTTAACGAAGTTATCGAGGCCAGAGGCAAAGATGAGGTTATATGGGAGGCAGCAGATGTGCTTTATTTTCTTACCGTTTTGCTTGCAAGGGAAGGGGTTACCATTGATGACGTGCTCTGGGAACTCAGGAGAAGGAAATGGAAATAATCAGGGCAAAAGATTTTAAGCCAGAAAAAGCTCATGAAATACCCCCAGAAATAATTGATAGGGTAAGGGAAATCTTGATCGATGTGAAAGCCCGTGGTGATGAAGCCCTAATTGAATTTACTGAGAAATTTGACAACGTGAGACTGGATAAAATTTCCATTAATCCTGCGGATATTGAGGTTGAAATCCCGGATAATGACAGGAAAGTGATAGAAGGGGTAATGGAGAATATTACTAACGTTGCAAGAGCTCAGAAGGCGTCACTTACGAACTTTGCTATGGAAGTTGTGCCTGGTGTAAGGGTGAGGCAGAGGATAAGACCTATTGAGAAGGTAGGGATTTATGTTCCCGGAGGCAGGTATCCGCTTATTTCCACTCTGATGATGTGTGGTGTACCAGCGAGAGTAGCGGGTGTTAATGAAATTTATGTTGCCACCCCTCCATCCCACGATGGTGGTGTTAACCCGTATATTCTTTATGTCGCCCGGCTTCTTGGGGTAAAAAGCATTTTTCTCGTTGGTGGAGCGCAGGCAATTGCTGCCCTTGCCTATGGAACAGAGAGTGTCCCGAGAGTGGATAAAATTGTTGGGCCGGGGAATATCTACACAGCAGTTGCAAAGAAAGAGGTTTCGGGGCAGGTTGGGATAGACTTTATTGCCGGTCCCACAGAGGTTTTAATAATAGCCGATGAGACGGCTGATCCAGAAATACTTGCCCACGATTTGCTTGCCCAGGCAGAGCACGATGTATATGCCAGAGCCATGATTATTTCCAATTCACGAGAGGTGCTTGAAGGAACTATAAAGACTGTCGAGAAAATCATCAAAGAAACTGGTAATGAAGTTGCACGGGAATCAGTTGAGAAAAATGGAGCTTTCATTTTAGCGGAATCCATTGAGGAGGCAATTGAAATAGCAAAAGAGGTGGCACCTGAGCATCTTGAGCTCCAGGTGAGGTTCCCCGATAGATACGTTGAAATGGTTGACAATTTTGGAACATTATTTGTGGGTGAATTAAGTGCTGAAGCCCTTGGGGATTACTCCGCAGGGGTCAACCATGTTTTGCCCACAAATGGGAGTGCTCGATTTACAGGTGGTTTGCATGTGAAGGATTTTTTAAAAATCCAGTCAATTTTAGAGGTCTACCCCGAGGGTTTTGAGAAAATTGCCCCCCTCGCGGTGAGACTCGCCGAGCTTGAATCCCTCACATTCCACGCCAAATCAGTAAAAGTGAGAGAGAAAAAGCTGAAGGAATCCAAGTAGCTGTCGAATCAAAAACTTGAATTTGCGATTACCTGAGGTTTTATTAATTCATACACACGCTTTGTTAACAAATCTCACGATGAGCTCTTCACAAGCATAGTTTTTAAACCACCTTCCCGGGCTTTTACAATTCCATCGCTTTTTTCTGGAAGAGGTATCTTTTTATTTTGTTGGTTGTAGTTTTCGGGAAAGGCTCATCCCTCAATGTAAATCTCTTAGGCCGTTTGTAGTCGGCAAGTTGCTTTGAATATTCGTCAATTTCTCTTTTAATCAGGTTGTAAACATCATCCTCGGTGGGCTCGGTTATTCCTTTTTCTTTGAAATATTTATCAACGTTGTCGTAATTGGGGTAGACAATTGCCTGGATTTCTTCGGTGCCCGTTTTAGGGTTCACTCCCTGAAGTACGAGTATTTCCTCGATGTAAGGAGACTTGGATAGAACACCTTCCACCTCTTCAGGGTAAATATTTTTCCCGCCTTTTGTGACTATAACGGACTTTGCCCTTCCTGTGATATAGAGATAACCGTCTTTGTCGAGGTAACCAAGATCTCCGGTTTTGAACCAGCCATCAGGGGTGAATACTTTTTTCGTCTCCTCAGGCTTTTTGTAGTATCCGGGCATTACGTTGGGGCCCTTTGCCCCAATCTCGCCCACTCCTTCCTCGTTCGGATCAAGTATTTTAATTTCCACGTTTGGAATGGGCAGGCCTGCGGACTTATTCCTCGGGCAGCATGGAGGATTAACAGTTAAAACGGGAGACGTTTCTGAAAGTCCATAGCCCTGGAAAATGGGAAATCCCAGTTCCTCCATCTCTTTTGAGACCCATTCAGGAAGAGCCGCGCCACCAGAAATGATGTATCTGGCATATCCCATCCCCGTCTTCTCGCGAATTGAACGGAAAAGTACGTCACGCCCCTTCTTCCCGGTTACTTTTGCAAGTCCTTTAAGTCCTTTGAAAAGCCCTTTCTTAAATTTGGGGGCCTTTCTTAGCTCCCTGTGGATAGCATTTACAATTTTCTCAAGAAGCAGAGGAACAACGAGGAAAATTGTGGGCTTGGTGGCATACATATCTTCGCGCATCTCGTTGGGTTTTAGTGACCTTGCGTAAACGATCCTTGCTCCACCATAAAGGGCCGCGAGAAAACCAGCAGTAGCTTCAAATACATGGTGAAGCGGCAGTATTGAAAAGAACGTGTCTCCAGGTCCGTAGAAGATCAACTGATAGATACTATCCACGTTGGACATAATATTTTTATGCGTCAGCATAACTCCTTTGGACGTACCCGTTGTTCCCGAGGTGTAGAGGATAACTGCAAGATCATCGAGTGTAATGTCTGGAAGTTCCTCGAGGGGCTCGTATTTTTCCCAGATTTCCGGTAGGTTATCGCATACATCATCCTCGTCCATGCAGACAACGGTTTCGAGGGATGGGATATCGTCTTTCACTTCAAGAATGTCATCTTTATAACCCTTTGACGCAATTAGTAGTTTGACCTCAGCATCATCCATGATATGCCGCATCTCTGAGACACTTAGTCTTGCATCAAGGGGGACAATTGTTGCGCCCGCCCAGGCTATTGCAAGATAAGATATCGCCCACTCTGGCCTATTCTCGCCAAGAACCGAAACCTTATCACCCTTCTTGATCCCCTTCTCTTTCAGATACCCGGCGGTCCGCTTTACCCTATCGAACATCTCGCCATAGGTGAATTTAACCCAGCCTTTCCCCCTCCTCATTTGCAGTGCGATTTCGTCTTTGTAAATAGTACCGCTTCTCTGGGTCATCTCGGGTATGGTCATCCACCCGAGCCCCTCTCTTACTGTTGGGAACTTCATACTGCCTCCTATTTAAGGTATTTTTCAAACCATTTCGCTATCCTCTCCAGTCTATCAACCCTGTGGTCAGGCCTTCCACTCCTCGAAAGTTCGTGGGTCTCCCCTGGATACCTCACAAATTCAACTTCTTTCTTTAAATATTTCAGGGCAGTGTAAAATTCTTCTGCCTGACCAATCGGGCATCTTAAATCATTTTCAGAATGGATGATCAAAATTGGGGTTTTAACATAATTCACGTGGAACAGTGGTGATTTTTCGATGTACTTTCTGTACTTTCTCCATGGCGTACCGCCGATCTCTTCTGTAGTGAAAAGATATCCTACATCAGAAGTTCCGAAGAATGAGATAAAGTTTGAAATAGAACGCTGGGTGACCGCTGCCTTAAATCTGTCAGTATGGGTTACGATCCAGTTTGTCATGTATCCGCCATAAGAGCCACCTGTAACTCCGATCTTTTCTGGATCAACATAGGGAAGTTTTTCAATGTATTCCACAGCTTCCATAATATCCTGATAGTCTCTTTCGCCATACTTTTTGACGATTTCAAAGGCGAAATCCTCTCCATATCCTGCACTTCCGCGTGGATTGATATATGCAATGACAAATCCCTTTGCTGCAAGGACCTGGAATTCGTGCATGAACGCATTACCGTAAGCTGTTCTTGGCCCTCCGTGAATTTCAAATATAACTGGATACTTCTTCGAGGCATCAAAATCGGGTGGTTTCATTATCCAGCCTTCGATCTCTTTTCCGTCAGAGGCCTTGAAAGTAAAACGCTCGGGATCAACAAGCAGCATTTCGTCAACGAGGTCGTCGTTGAAGCTGGTCACCTTTTTCTCCCAGTCACCCTCGGCAATATAAACTTCTTTGGGTGTGATCGGGTCCATTGCAGCGAAAGCAAAGGTTTTCCCTGAAGAATCAAGTGTAAAGTTGTCAATCACACGGTCGCCATAGATTACCCTCCTCAGTTCACGTGTCTCAATGTCAAGCTCCATAACGTAGGTGTTGGGACCATCCGTAGTCAGGAAATACAGCTTTTTACCATCGGGTGACCATACGATTCCAGGTGCTGACTCCGCAAATCTTGCATCGCTATTGACGGCGTTACCGACAGAAATATCGATATCCTCGGTAAGATAAACTGGTTTCCTCTCTCCCATTGTATAGAGCCACACACCCCAGTTGGACGCAAAGCCCTTCTTCAGTGTAGAGGCAATGAAAGCGAGTTTGGTGCCATCTGGAGACCAGGAAAGTCCCTGGATGTAAGATTTAACTCCGGTCAGCTTTTTGATTTTACCACCTTTCCAGGATGTCAGGTAAATATTCCTCTCATAGGTGTAGTCCTGGTCTTTCTCAATATTTGAAACGAATGCGATGTACTTGCCATCAGGTGACCAGGCTGCGTCTTCGACGTCAAAATTCCCGGAGGTAACCTGCTTTTCGCGGCTACCTGTTACAGTTGTGTAAAAGAGGTGAAATCTATTTGGTGGAAAGATTCCCTGTCCGTCGAGTTTGTAAAAGAGCCTGTTTATAGTTTTTACGTCGTACTCTTTCCTTCTTTCATCTTCTTCCGGCGAAGCGATAAACAGAATCTTATTACCTCGTGGAGACCACTGGGGATTTCTCACTCCGTGTTTAAAGTTTGTGAGTCTCTTTGCCTCTCCTCCAAAGGATGGGATAATGTAGACCTGTGGTCCTCTCTTCTCGTCGTCTCTATTGGACAGGAAGAGAATGTACCTACCATCCTTTGACCAGCGAGGATTTGAGTCAACGCCTCTGCCAAAGGTGAACTGGTACACCTCGTTGGTCTCCAGATCAGCCATCCAGAGCTTCGAGACATAACCTTCCTTTCCACCCTCGAACTTCTGGGCAGAGGCAACAACAAAAACTATCCTCTTTCCATCAGGAGAGATTTGAGGGTCAGATACAAACTTTAACTTATATAGGTCTTCTATGCTTATATTTTTTTTGTACGACATATACGCCTCCTTTCGTTTTTAAAAAAGCAGGTTCGCGTTACCGTATAGTTTCATGTGTTCGTATGCCTTGGGTGTCGCTATTCTACCTCTCGGAGTCCTCTTTATGAAGCCCTGCCTTATCAAATAGGGTTCGTAAACCTCTTCTATGGTTTCGATGTCCTCCCCCACGGAGATAGACAGGGTTTTGATTCCCACAGGGCCACCATTGAACTTTTCAATGATCGTTTTCAGTATCCTTTTGTCCATGTCATCCAATCCCGCTTCGTCAACCTCCAGCATGTCCAGGGCGTATTTAGCTATTTCCTTATTTATCACACCATCCCCCTTAACCTGAGCGAAATCCCTTACCCGCCTTAGTAACCTATTGGCAATCCTCGGTGTCCCTCTCGACCTCCTTGCTATCTCACTCGCGCCGTCAGCCGTAATTTCCACCCCAAGGATTCTCGCAGACCTTTCAACTATACTCTTAATTTCCTCATAAGAATAGTAATCAAGCCTCATGGAGATGCCAAACCTCGCAAGAAGAGGGGAAGTAAGCATCCCGGCCCTCGTGGTCGCGCCCACGAGAGTGAAAGGAGGCAAAGAAAGTTTAATAGACTGGGCTGAAGGACCTTTATCAATAACTATGTCAATCCTGAAATCCTCCATTGCAGAATAGAGGTACTCCTCCACGTTTCGAGGTAATCTATGAATCTCATCAATGAATAAAATATCGCCCTCATTCAAATTCGTAATGATGCCAGCGAGGTCAGCAGGCCTCTCGATTATAGGTCCAGATGTGGTACGTATATTCACACCCATCTCGTGAGAAAGAATATAGGCAAGGGTAGTTTTACCAAGTCCAGGAGGTCCATAGAAAAGGACATGATCGAGCGCCTCCTCACGCTTGAGCGCAGCTTTAACAAATATCTTCAGGTTTTCAATCAGCTTTTTCTGGCCGATAAACTCGTCGAACTTTCTTGGTCTTAATGTGCTGTCTATCTCAATCTCTGTTTTATCAATATATCCAGGGTCTGTAATTCTCATTTCATCTGAGACAGGGCGAGTTTGATAATATCTTCAACCGATAAATCATGTGAACTGGTAAGCACCTTTTTAACTGCTGTTTCAGCCTCTTTAGGTTTTAGGCCAAGGGCGATCAGTGCATCAATCGCCTGTTCCCCAATGTTCCTCGCCTCCTCCCGCCTCTCTGCCTCAAACTCGGGGAGCTTGCCTTTCAACTCGAAAATTAACCTCTCAGCACGCTTCTTCCCGACACCTTTAATGCCCGCGAGTTTCTTTAAATCTTCATTTGAAATAGCTGCAAGAAGCTCCTCGGCATTCATGCCAGATAAAAGCCGCACTGCAAGAGACGGCCCAATGCCAATTAATTTAATTAATCGTGTGAAAAGCATACGGTCTTCCTGAGTTTTAAAACCATATACCACAAGCTCACCCTTGACAAAGGCAGGATACACATAGAGTTCCTCGTCGTTCCCTTCCTCTCCAAGTTGCTCATAGGTAGAGAGGGGTATCGTCAATTCAAAATCCATATAACTTCCCTGAAACATGGATACTCTTATGACGCATGAAAATGGCTTTTTGGATATTAACTTACCTTTTATTGAATATAGCATCTTTTCGAAGCTTGTGAATGGCAGCTAATACACATGCAATTGCATCGCTCTCGTGCGACGACATATTGAAGTCTAATTTTAATATCTTTTTTACCATAAATGCAACCTGTTCTTTATTTGCATGGCCACTACCTGTGATTGAAAGTTTAATCACTGTTGGTGGTATATTTATAATTTTGAGGTTGCTGTGTTTTGCAGCTAAAAGGCATACTCCTTTGACTGCGCCAAGTTTTATTGCAGTTCTGGGGTTTCTGTGATAAAATGCGTCTTCCATTACAAAGTAATTCGGGTGCCATTTTTCTATTACGTTTTTCAAACCGTCGTAAATCTGAACAAGCTTATCTTCGAGATTTTTTCCAGTGGAATTAATAACTCCACTTTCAAGCAGGTTTAACTTTTCATCGAGGACAGCGAACCCGGTGTGATTAAGGGCCGGGTCAACCCCCATTATGATCATCAGGCCACTTTCTGCAGTATCTCGTCAGGGATATCGAAGTTGGCGTAGACCTGCTGAACATCGTCGTGGTCTTCAAGGGCATTTACCAGCTTTAAAACTTTCTCAGCGTCTTTTTCATTGAGTTTTACAGTGGATTGAGGCAACATGGTGATTTCTGCCTGGGCAAGTGGGATGCCCTTCTCTTCAAAGGCCTTCTTCACAGACTCAAAATCTTTTGGATCAGTATAAACTTCGTAGGATTCATCACCTGTGACGACATCCTCGGCGCCCGCCTCTATGGCAATTTCAAAAACTGTATCTTCATCGGCGGCCGACTTATCAATTACAATAAAGCCCTTTTCTTTAAACTGCCATGCGACGCTACCCGGACTTCCCAGGTTTCCACCATGCTTGGTGAAAATATGTCTGATCTCCCCGGTGGTCCTGTTTTTATTGTCAGTCAGTGTTACAACAAGGATAGCCACACCACCCGGTCCATAGCCTTCGAAAACGGCATTTTCGTACTTCACTCCCTCAAGCTCACCTGTCCCCTTCTTTATGGCACGCTCAATGTTTTCCATTGGCATGTTATAGCTCTTTGCCCTATCAATAGCCAGTCTCAATCTCGGATTATGGTCAGGGTCGCCACCACCTATTCTGGCAGCAACCATAATTTCTCTTATTAGTTTTGTGAATATCTTGCCTCTTTTGGCATCTACTTTTGCCTTTTTATGTTTAATTTGTGCCCATTTGGAATGTCCAGCCATATTCTCTTTACCTCCATTTTTGGTTATTTTAATAGATTAACGAATAAAGCACAATATTTGTTCCCATCTTAAATGCCTCTTCTCTCTTAACAGGTGGATCATTGTGTCTCGGAGTCCACCCATCTGATATGTTGGTGTTATAAGTATAAAACAAAGCCACTCTTCCTTTAATGATTATGGCATATCCATGGGGTGGTCCCTTATAGTGTTCATGAATCTTGGGAAGCCCTTTATCAAAGTTGTAAAACACGTGATAAATGGGATTGCTGAATGGGAGCTCCACAAGCTTTTTGTCAGGGAAGACCTTCTTTATCTCCCTGCGAAAATATTTATCAAGGCCGTAGTCATCGTCAACATAAAGGAATCCTCCGTTTTCAAGGTATTTTCTCAAATTTTTGACCTCTTCGTCCGAAAGTTTAATATTTCCATGTCCGGTGAGATATAGGAAGGGAAACTTAAACACCTTAGGGTTATCGAATGAAACAACGTATTCACGGGGTTCAACCTTGAGATTTGTATGTTTATTGAGGAATTTTGCGAGGTTGGGCAGCACATCCGGGTCGTTGTACCAATCTCCTCCACCAGCATACTTCACCCGTGCGAGTTTCAGGTTGTAGTGAAAGTTTCCACCGATAATCAGGAGCAAAAGAAGCACATTCATGACGTCTATGGATTATAAGACCAACCCCTACCAATCTCAAACGGAGGGGATGTGTTCGAAAAATTTCATTCTTGGCCATTTTTTCGCGGAGGTGTATAGAGTGAGGAGAAAAGTAATGGATTCGTTAAAAAATTAAGTAATTAATAAGTTACAACAGGCATCAAAACTCCCTCCCTTCCTCAGGAAGGGAGGGTTGGGGTGGAATGGGAAAAGTATCCGTGCTCAGAAATATCAACCATTCAGAGATTCTGAATCTGTCAATCTTTCCTCCCATTCTCCCCTGGCCCCTCCTTCCCCGAGGAAGGAGGGAAAATTACCGACCCGCCTGCGATTACGGGTGATGTTACGAAGATCCGCTGGAAAAGGTGGTAACTGAAATTTAGGATTTTTCGAAAAAGCTTAACGGAGGGAGTATGTTCGAATTAGCGTTAAGGGGCATCTTTTAAGTCGTAAAAAATGTTGGCAAATTCATAAAAAATTCCTATAAATTTGTTTGCGGGGCAGGATGGAAGGAGAGGGATCCATCTCTTAAATTTTTAGTTTTTAAGCAGAAAGATCCTCCCCGCACCTGCTCCCACAAACTTCGTTTGTGGGAGAGAAAATATTTTACCTATAGGCTTAACCCTTTGAGAGCTATACACTAAGCTTCCTAACAAAACTTCCTCTCCTCGCATAAATTTCGTGCGGGGAGAGGATGAAGGTGAGGGGCAACATTTTCGAACATACACCGACTTTAATTGACAGGTGGTGGTAAATTAGTTTATAAATTGAGCCGTGAGCTCATTAAAACTTTATACACCTGATTATTTGCCTTCCATTTATTTAAACCCTACAGGAGGATTCCCACATGGATATAAAAGGTAAAACCATTTTATTGCTTGGAGGGGCGGGCCAGGTAGGCCTCGCAATTGCAAAAAAAATGCTACACGAAAATCCACGCAAACTCGTTATATCGTCCCTGTTCAAAGAGGAAAGTGAAACTGCAATAAAAGAGCTGAAAGCTTATATTGAGCGTGTCTTCAAGGATCACGAGAAACCCACAACAGAATTTGTACCGGAGTGCGGAAACATCTTCGTTCGCGAGGAACTGGTTGGAAAATCACGTGAGGAAATCCTGAATACTCCGGAATACCG
Source organism: Caldifarciminota bacterium (assembly GCA_015489415.1). GTDB lineage: Bacteria > Hydrothermota > Hydrothermia > B15-G9 > WFZT01 > WFZT01. The sequence goes on from WFZT01000227.1 coordinate 12,946, forward strand.
AGACAAGGTAATGGAAGACGTACTTGGTGAGATTACCGATGAAATCATAAAAAACTCCCATCTGTATACACTCATTCACAGGCACAAGCCAGACATTATCATTGATTCCATCAATACCGCTACGGCTCTGGCGTATCAGGACATCTATTCAGCCGCTACAGAGGTCAAAAGTTATTTAGATCGAGGAGATTTCTCCAGCAAAGAGTTCCCCGTGAGTGTCGCAAGACTGGTGACCAGCCTTTACATTCCTCAGCTTGTAAGACACATTCAGATACTTTATCGAGCGATGATGGACAATAACGTTCAGATGTATGTGAAAATTGGGACAACCGGCACCGGTGGCATGGGTTTGAATATCCCATACACGCATGGAGAAGAGCGTCCTTCGAGGATTCTGCTCTCTAAATCTGCAGTGGCAGGGGCCCAGACCCTCTTACTTTTCCTGATGGCGAGGACACCCGATGCACCTATCATAAAAGAGATCAAACCTGCATCACTCATAGCGTGGAAGAGAATAGGCTCTGGAGAAATCAGAAAACGTGGACAAACGATCTACCGCTACGACTGCCCGCCAGACAGGGCTGTCGAGCTAAAAGAGGGCGAAACCTTTGACTACAAAAAGATTGACGCCGGTGAACCTTTAAACATCCCCCTGAAGGCAGTTTTCATCGATACTGGTGAAAATGGAGTCTTCTCCCTTGAAGAATTCAAGGCCATCACAACACTGGGACAGATGCAGGCAGTGACACCAGAAGAAATTGCCAAAAATACATTGCTTGAAATCAAGGGTGGAAACACATCCAAGGATGTCATTGACGCCCTCGATGGCTCTGTCATGGGCTCGACCTACAGAGCCGGGTTCCTTAGGCAATTTGCCATCAAAAAACTCGAAGAGGAGAAGAACAGGACAGGTAAAGAGAGTATCGCATTTGAAATTCTTGGGCCCCCTCGTCTCACAAAATTGATTTTTGAAGCCTATATCCTGAAAAACACCGTTGGGACTATGGAAAAGGCCCTGAAGATGACCCCTGAAAATCTTGCAAAGGTAAGTCAGAAAGAGATTGAAGAGAACAAGGACTTAAGAAGCTGGATCGTTTCAGTGGGAATTCCCATTCTTCTTTCCGATGGTAAAAGACTACTTTTTGCAAAGAATGAAGTCACATATAGAAGGAAATTCTGGGCAGAAAGGCCGTGGAAGGTTACCTCGGAAAATATCATGCATTTCAGGCACAACGAGTGGGTTGACCTTACACCTGAAAACATGAAGCAATGGCAGGACTGGTTTAAGCAGATTCTCGAGGAGAAAACGCTCACCGTTGGCGATACAAGCTCGTACTTTGACAGGGGTGAGGATTTCTGGCCCAAAGAGGCAACCGATGAAACTGCTATTGATCCTGGAGAGGTGGCTGGCTGGATTTTCACAGTGGTGGAAAAAGGTAGCAGGATGAAAGATTGATGAAATTTAATCCCTATATCGAGGAAGTTCCCGTTTATGTGCCGGGAGTTACAGCGGAGAGTCTTGTTAAATCTCGCGGATTTTCATTGGACGAGATCGTAAAGCTCTCGTCCAATGAAAATCCGCTTGGCCCTTCACCCTTCGCAGTCGAGGCAGCAAGGTACGAATTAAACAGGATAAATATTTATCCAGACAACACTTACAACGATTTGAAGAAAGCTATAGCCGAAAACGTTGGTCTCCCACCTGAAATGGTATACGTCGGCAACGGCTCAAGCGAGATTTTCCTCTTTCTCTCACTCGCCTTTCTGAACGAAAAATCAAACATCGTCACTTCAAAGCACACTTTCCAGATTTATAAAATTTCAGGGAGAATCGTCGGCGCAGATGTGATTCAGGTTCCAATGCGCGATGATTTGACCATAAACCTCGAGAGAATTTCCCAATCAGTTAACGAAAACACGAGAATAATTTATATCTGCAACCCCAATAATCCCACGGGCACATATTTGAGCGAATCAGAAGTCAGAAGGTTCATCGAGAGCGTTGACCAGGATGTCATCATCGTTTTTGACGAGGCATATTACGAGTATGTCACAGCGGATGACTATCCGGACACGAGAAAATTCCTTGACCGTGGCAACATTGTGATAATTCGAACATTCTCGAAAATTTATGGACTTGCAGGATTAAGGCTTGGTTACGCCCTCACTTCGCCGGAGATCATAGAAAAGTTCGAGCATGTAAGGTTTCCCTTCAGCGTATCGCGTGTGGCAAGAGCTGCAGGAATTGCTGCTCTCAAAGACACAAACCACGTACGACAGTCAAGAGAATCAAATGAACGCAATAAACTAAAGATGTATAAAAAATTCGAAGAACTGGGTGTAAAATATTACCCCTCGCAAGGGAATTTTGTTTATATTGAGACTTGGATGAAAGGAAGTGAAATTTTCAAAAAATTGCTTGATTACGGAGTGATTGTAAGGCCACTTGACGCCTACGATTTGCCCAAGGGGGTGAGGGTGACGGTTGGAGATGATTTACAGACGGATAAATTTTTAGAGGCTTTCGAGAGAGTGATTAAGTAATGGCGTACTATCAATTTACAGGAAGGAGGCTCAGTCGAGTACTTGCACTCGAGGCCCTGTATCGTTTTGACCTTCTGGATGAGCCTCTTGATCAGGCTATTTCAGATATTTACGAACGTGAATCACCACCACCGGACGTGAAGGCCTTTACGGATCAGATATTAGAGTCTGTCAAAGCCAATCTCGACGAGATTGACCGGCTGATTGACGAGACCACGCTCAACTGGCCACTCGAGAGAATAACCACCATTGACCGATCAATTCTCCGCATGGCAGTGGCTGAAATGATAGGACTTGATGAGGTTCCATTTAAAGTCTCAATCTCAGAGGCCATTGAGATAGCCAAGCTCTTCTCCACAGAGGAGTCTGGCAGGTTTGTAAATGGTGTCCTTGACAATATTGCGATAAAACTTGGCTTCAAGGAGGGGGATAAATGAGATTTGCCATCCTATCGGATATTCATGGCAATTTAGAGGCACTTCAAAGTGTCCTAAAAGAGCTTGATAGAATTGGGTATGATGCCCTGATAGTCCTCGGAGACGTAGTGGGATACGGTGCTGATCCTTCTGAATGCATTGAAATTGTCAAAAGGCGTGGCGCCATCGTGGTCAAAGGAAACCACGACGAGGCTGTGGTTAATGTTGAAGAGCGGAGATTCATGAACATCTATGCGAAAGAGGCCATCGAATGGACCGCATCAAGGCTAAATGAGGCACAAAAAATATGGCTTAAAAATTTGCCCTATCGCATCTCACCGGATGATGACTTTGAGATTACCCACGCAGAGTGGGAAAATCCAGAAAACTGGACATACATTTTCGATGAGTACGAGGCGAAATACCAGTTTAAATTCCTTGAAAAGGAGACGGGGTTTTATGGTCACACACATATTCCTGCTATTTTCCAGCGCGATAGAGAGGGTAACGTGACAAAACTTGATCAGAACGAGCTATACCTATTACGAGGGCATAAATACATGATAAATCCAGGTAGTGTGGGTCAGCCGAGAGACAGGGATTGGCGGGCAAGTTTTGGAATCTTCGACACAGATGAAAAATACTTCGAGCTCCACAGAATCGAATATGACGTCAAGACTGCTATGAAAAAGATAATCGATGCGGGTTTGCCTGAGGCGCTCGCCTACAGGCTGGAGATCGGGTATTGAAGAAGTTTTCCGTCATTACCCTCGGCTGTCCAAAAAATCAGGTTGACAGTGAGGTTTTCACCGGCATTCTCACATCCCACGGCTATGAATTTGACATTGAAGGGGAAAGTCCGGACATTGTCATCATTAATACCTGCGGATTCATTCAGGACGCCATTGACGAATCTTTTGCGACAATTGAGCACGTTCTCGAGCTCAAAAAATCCAAGAAGGTGAAAAGAGTCGTTGTTACCGGATGCCTCGTCCATCGGATCAAAGATAAGATTCTTGAGAGGTTTAAAGATGTGGACCTTGTGGTAGGCATAGACGAAGAGCCGAGGCTTCACAAACTTATTGACGAACTTGATTCTCGAAAACTCATAAGGCCGGGTTTAAAAACGTTAAAGCCTTCCACCTGGATTCATTCAAGTCGGTTACCAAGAATGCTTCTAACACCAATTTATGCCTACGTAAAGGTTGCCGAGGGGTGCAATAGAAAGTGTGCTTTTTGCGTTATTCCAAAGATGAGGGGCAGGTATAGGTCACGAGAGATTGGAGACATCGTAAACGAAGTTGAAATGCTTACACGCGTTGGTGTCGAGGAAATCATACTCATCGCTCAGGACCTGACTCTTTACGGTTATGACCTATATCGCACTCCACAACTGGATAAATTGATCAGAGAATTAAATAAAGTCGAAGGTGTGAAGCTGATTCGTCTCATGTATCTTCATCCGGGTTCTGTTACAAAGAAATTGATAGATGCAATAAAGGAGAGCGATAAGGTGGCAAAGTATCTTCATATTCCCATCCAGCATGCATCAGACAGGGTTTTAAGATTGATGAAGAGGGCTGGTGGGAGAAAGAGTGTGGAGAGAGCCTTTAAGCTGGTCAGAGATGAGCTACCGGACTTTTTCATAAGAACAGAGGCTATTGTGGGCTTTCCGGGTGAGACCAGCGAGGATGTAGATACTCTTATTGATCTTCTCTACCAGTATCGCCCCGAAAGAATTGCTCTGTTCCCTTACTCTGATGAGCCCGAGGCAGCCTCTTACAGACTACCCAGGAAGGTACCACTCGATGAGATAACAGACAGAATGGCTGAGGTAATGGTGAGTGCAGAAGAAATTATGCGTGGTGTTCAGGAAAGTCTCGTGGGCAAAGAGGTAACGGTAATCATGGACAGTGAGCTCGAGGGGCGGACAGAATATGATGCCCCGGAGATTGATTTCACAGTGAAATTCAAAAAGCCCCGGAGAGGGATCAGGAAAGTTAAAATAACGGGCATCACCGGAGAGGGTGACCTTCTTGGAGATTAGCCCCCGTAACGGCGTTTTAGCTCGGTTTCGAGCAGTTTTGCTGCTCTTTTGAGGGACACTTCAGGTGGTAAATACCCCCTCAGTGCAGGCTCAAGCCCTTCAGTCGTTAGGTATCTTCTACCCGTGAACCAGACGGGGTCCCGTGGTTCAAATGTGGCATACTCCACCTGTCTTATAGCACGCTCAAACCCGGGCACCTGAGACATAAATTCCTTCATTTTGGGATTATTCAATGCACTCCTTCGAAGTGGAAGGTATCCTGTGTGGGTACTCCAGTAAACCTGCACGCTATCATTCAGGAAATACCGAATGAAATCATAAGCCCTATCAATCTTATCCTGCGGTTGGCCACTGAAAATAGCGACATTTGTTCCAGAAATTATCACGATGGAATCCTTATCATGGGGCATTGGGGCAACACCCAGATGGAAATTTATCTTTGGCTTCATAAAGGCATAGGAAACAATTGTTCCAAAAACCATCGCCACCCTTCCTGTGGCAAAATCGTCCTGATGCCTGAAACCCGTAGTCAGGTAAGCGCACGAATCCTTATAAATTAAATCAACAAGGTACTGGAGGGCCTCAACACCGGCCTTTGAATTAAAGGCCACCTTTCCGTGGTCCATGATTTTCCCGCCCTTTTGATAAAGTATTACCTCATAGAGCCACACGTTCACAGGAAAAGCAGTGCCATAAATATCCGGTATTCCATCACCGGTTGTGTCTATCGTTAATTTTTTCGCCACCTCCCTGAATTCCTCCCATGTCCGAGGGAAATGGTCTATGCCGTACTTTTTAAAAAGGTCACGGTTGTAGTAAAAAACCGGCACGCTCTTGTTGAATGGGAAGGTGAGCATTTTACCATCCCATTCGTTGTCTTTGATAAACACAGGGAAAATATCGTTCATAAGAGAATCCGGTATCCATTTATGCATGTACCTGTAGAAAGGCACTATCTTCTTCGCCTCAAGCAACTCCGATGTCCAGGATTCATAGACCTGGGCGAGAACCGGGGGTTTATTGGCAGCAACAGCTCCCATGATTTTTTGAGATAGTGTGCTGTAACTACCGAGATTAACGTAAACTATAGGTTCACCCGGATTGGATGAATTGTAGTCATTGATAATTTTTCTCAGTGCGTCCCCAAGGGGTCCACCCATGGCATTCCAGAAGGGCACACCTTTTTGATTACCGGACGTACAGGCAACTACAGAAAAGATAATTACAGCGAGAAAAGCATAGATTTTCCTCATACAAGTGGTTATTATAATGACATCTGACCGAAACTTAAAAATCCCACGAATTTTGTGGAGGTGATAAAATGCAGGTTATTGAAAGGATTAAGGAAATGCAGGAAGTTTCATCAAAGTTGAGACAGGAGGGGAAATCCATCGGTTTTGTCCCTACAATGGGGGCACTCCATGAAGGACACCTTTCCCTTGTAAGAATGGCAAGAAAGGACAATGACATTGTCGTTGTATCGGTCTTCGTCAATCCCACCCAGTTTGGCCCCAACGAAGATTTTGAAAAATACCCACGAGACTTCGAAGGTGACCGCAAGAAACTCGAGAAAGAGAACGTGGACATTGTGTTTTACCCCCACGCTGATGAGATGTATCCACCAAACTACAAGACCTACGTGGAGGTCGAGGACATCACAACCAGGCTCTGTGGAGCCTTCCGGCCGGGCCATTTTAGAGGGGTTACTACCGTTGTAACAAAGCTCTTCAATATTGTTAAACCCGCAAGGGCCTATTTTGGCAAAAAGGACTACCAGCAGTACAAGGTTATAAAACGCATGGTGGAAGACCTGAACATGGATATCGAGATTATTCCCGGCGAAATAGTAAGAGATCCCGATGGACTCGCTATGAGCTCAAGAAACCAGTACCTTTCACCTGAGGAGAGAAAAGATGCCCTTGCCCTTTACAAATCTTTACAACTTGCAAAAGAGCTCATTCAGAAAGGCGAACGTGACCCGAAAAAAATTAAAGAGGCAATGGTAAAATTCATCAAAGGCCACAAACACGTGAAAAAGATCGATTATGTTGAAATAGTTGACCCTGAAAAATTACTTCCAGTGGACGAAATAAAAGACGGAACCTTAATTGCCCTTGCTGTCTGGGTGGGTGATACGAGATTAATTGACAATATGGAGGTGAAGCTAAGTTGAAAATATGGGTTTTAAAATCAAAAATACACAGGGCAAGGATAACCGGAAAAAATTTGAACTACGAAGGCAGCCTCACCCTTGATCCCATTTATATGGAAAAAGTGGGCCTCCTGCCCTTTGAAAAAGTCGAAGTCTATAACATTTCCAACGGTGCCAGATTCTCAACCTACATCATCGAAGGAAAGCGAGGTAGTGGAGAGGTAGTTTTAAATGGAGCTGCTGCAAGATTGGGAGAAATAGGTGACCCTGTTATAATTGCATCTTACGCGCTTATTGACACGGAGGAAGCCAAAAATCATCGTCCTGCAGTACTGAGATTCGGCCAAGATGGAGAAATAGAGGAGTAAAAAATGAATATACTTGCACTTCTTTTGGTCCTGAGACTTCCCTTTTACGTAGTGGAGCCTCAGGTGAGCGTTATGGGAACAACCGTTGTCGTTTCCATGAAAACTCAAAATCCATCAGCCATGCCCAATATTTATTATTCCGATGAGCAGGAACTGACACAAAAAGGTATTGAAATTTTCGAGCCCAAGTACCTCGAAAATATCTGGTATCCAGACACAGTTGACACATTCTTTCAATTTGTCCTCAAAGACGTCAAGCCCGGACACGTTTACCTCTACCAGCTCGAGTACACCGATCTCAAAAAGAAAAAAGAGGTTTCCACAAAGGGCTATAAATTCAGGGTTATAGTGAAAGATGGTAAATACCGGTTAGGTGGTCTGATTGACCTCGGACCGGTGCTGGGTAATCTCCGGCCTGACGGCATTGATGTAATGTGGCGAACCAATTTCCCATCGCTGGGCGAAGTTGTTTTAGACGATGGAAGAGTTTTCAAAGATACGGCACTTGCAAGATGGCACAGAGTTTCAATTAACGGTCTTTCCCAGAATCGTTATTATATATACAGAATCCGCTCTTATTTCCCGCAGGACACATTCCGGTCGAGACCCTACAGATTTCACATGCCCGATACATTGAACTTCAAATTTGCAGTTTTTGGAGATACCCGTGCCAACTGGAAATCACCGGGCACAAGAGAGAGGATTAACGGTGTTAATGTCGAAGTCCTGAGGAAACTGGGACTCGCCAGTTTGAGGGATAGTGCAGCATTCATTATTGTTCTTGGTGACCTCATAAATGGCTACACCACCGACACTGCATTCGTGCGAATCATGTACGAGACCTGGTGGTGGGCACTTGAGCCTGTTTCGCCGTTTATTCCTGTCTTCACGGTGATGGGCAACCATGACGCATCTGCCCCTATGCTGAAACTCGGAAGACACGCCTACACCGATTTAAATCCACCCAATAGCGCAGAAGATTACTGGCTCAGATTCTTTCCTAATCCCCTTAATGGACCTGAAGCAAAGCCCGGAGAGCCACCTTATAAGGGGAATGTTTATTACTTTAAAATTGGTGACGCCCTCTTCGTCGCATTAAACCCGGATTACAAATACACGAAAATGGGCGGTAAGCTCAGGGCGATGAAGATAAACAGGGTTCAATACACATGGGCTGATAGCATTTTGAGGAAATACAGGGTACCGTACAAATTCCTATTCTGGCATGAACCGCTCTTTCCTGTGGGAGGCCACGAGGGATCGAGTCTCGACCTTCATCCTGCTGCACGTGACTCTGCAGCAGCACTTGCCCTGAACAATGATGTAATCGCCGTATTCAATGCCCACGAGCACTTTTACGCACGGGTATGGCTTGACCAGAGAATTGATTTCATAAAGAATTCAAAAATAATTCCTGAGCTCGCAAGAAAATCTGAGTTTAGCGGATTCTATGAGATAATTTCTGGAGGTGGCGGGGCTCCCTCTTACGAAGCTTCATCTGGCAGGGTAAAATTTATCCAGAAATTCAGTCCTGAAAACCATTACATAATTGGTGATATCTCTCCCCATGGTGTAAAATTTTTAGTCAAGAATCAAACTGGTTGGGTTATTGATAAATTTTCCGGCAGACCTTATGGGGAAAATTGAGGTAAGAAATCTTTATAAATCTTATGGGAGGACACGCGCATTAAACGGTATCAGCTTCGAGGTAAATGAGGGAGAAGTTTTTGCCCTTCTTGGACCCAACGGAGCTGGCAAGACTACAACAATTTCCATCATCCTCGGAATAATTGAGCCGGATTCAGGGGAAGTTTTTGTTAACGGTCAGAAAGTTTCAAAAGACGAGTATGAGTATAAATCCGACATCGGTGCTGTTCTTGAGGAAAACGGCATATACGAAAGGCTGAAAGTCAGGGAGAGTCTTGAATTCTGGGGAGAGCTCTATGGTTTGACAAAGGGCGAGATCAAAAGGCGTATTGATGAGCTTTCGAGAGATCTTGATATGGGGGATTTTTTAGAGAAAAAGGGAGGAGAGTTGTCGAGGGGGATGAGGCAGAAGGGCTCGCTTGCGCGAGCCCTTCTGCCTCATCCCTCCATCCTCATTTTAGACGAACCCACCGATGGACTTGATGTTCCCGCACGTGAAGTATTCAAAAAGATCGTCCGAAGAGAAAGGGACCGTGGTAAAGCAATCCTCTACTCCACCCACATCATGTCTGAAGCCGAAGATGTATCCGATAGAATAGCGATCATCCATTTGGGCAATATCGTTGCCACCGGTACCCTTGAAGAATTGCAGGATAGATATCACGAGAAAAAGCTTGAGAAGATTTTCATCAAGGCTATAGGCTATGAACTTTAAAAAGGTTTTCGCAATCTACAAAAAAGAGATCAAAGACGCGCTGAGAAACAAAAGGGTGCTCTATTCCACCATAATTGTTCCTCTGGTAGTTATACCAATTTTTGTTGGTGTCCCTGAGGCAATTCAGAGTAAACAGCAGAAGAAAATCGAGATTACCCCTTCGAATGTAATGATCAGTGGATTTCGACTCCCCGGATTTTTTGAGCTTTTTGCAAAGTCAAAGTTTATCAACCTCACTATGGCCAAAGACCCGTACAAAGCTCTAAGAGAAGGTAAAATAGACCTGTATATGAGGGTTGTTGAGAAAAATCCTCCGACGGTTGAAATTTACTACAATCCCCTATCAAACTCATCCAAGAAGGCGCTCACCAGGGCAAAGCTGATAATCGAGAGTTATGAGAACTCCGGGCAGGGCGAGATTCGAATGAGGAAGCTCAAGATCATTCCCAAAAGCGTCATCACTGAGAGGGAGCTCGGAGGTGTTGTTGCGGGCCTGGTACTTGGATTTCTCTTCATCTTTGGCCTTATTTCGGGAGCCATAGCACCGGGTGTTGATACAATTGCAGGGGAGAAGGAGCGCAAAACCCTGTATGTTCTCCTCTCGTTACCGGTCAGTAAAAAGGAAATTATATTGGGCAAGATTTTAAATGTCTCAACCATTTCGCTGATAACTACTGTTTTGATGGGAGTCGGATTTTACATTGTTTATGTAATCTTTTTAGGTGGAACCGGTGTAGGAATGCTCAAGGTCAGTGGATTGGATATATTACTTCTCCTTTTGCTGCTATTAATTTTCATGATAATAGCATCTACTATTGTGCTTATAGCGAGCGCCTATGCAAGGAGCTACAGAGAGGCACAAAACTATATGACACCGGTGATCCTGCTCATAGTTATTCCGATGGTTTTTGTTCAGAGCTTCACCAGTCTTTCAGTTCCAGACTGGTATTTCTATATTCCCGGATTCAACTTCATGATATTGATGCGGGAAGCACTTGCAACGGGGATCAATTTCAGGCACTATGAGATTTCCTTTATAACACTCCTTATTCTGCTCTGGGTCCTTTATAAGCTTCTCTTTAAAGTCTTTGACAGGGGCATAGCCAGATAAATTCGATATCTCACCAGCATCGCCAGGTTGACACAAAATACAGGGGCAATGTATAATTATGCGGAACTAAATGAATATGAGACAGAAAAAAGAAAGACAAAGGCTCATAAAACAGATCCTTGAAGAGAAGGAAATTGGCGAGCAATTTCAGCTCCTTGAGGAACTCAGGAAGAGGGGTATAAAAACCACTCAGGCGACCATTTCAAGAGACTTACAGGAGATGGGAGTTGTCAAGGTCCGGATTAAGCCCGGTGTTTATAAATATGAATTAATGCAAAAGGGGCTATCCAACAGAATCTGGGAAAAGATCAAGGTAGCATTCGAGAATTTCGTTGAATCCATCGACTATACAGGTAACCTTATCCTGATTAAGACATCTCCGGGAAATGCTCACGGTGTGGCTGCGCTTATTGATGAACTCAAATATGACGGAATCCTTGGTACACTTGCAGGTGACGACTCCATCCTCGTTATCGTTAAACAGCCGGAAAAGACTAAAAAGATCGTAAAAGAGCTCTCAGGCTTACTACCTCGTTGATACTCCTTGCCTATTTAGTGGTCAATCTCCTTCTTTGGGTGGTTTTTGGATTCTTAATCCACTACAAAACCATACTTTTGAGGCCTGATTCTCTCTATATTTACAGGTTCCTGTTTTTCTTCGTAGCAGTTATCGTTTTCTTGCTCGGAAGATTTCTCTTAATTTTTCTAAAAAACTTCGTACATAACCGGCGACTTCTCGAGATCATTATTTACCTGCCGTCATTGGTTATAACCCTCATCGGGGCCTATTTTACCGTACTTGCCGGCAACGGAAGGGAAATGCTAATATTTGCCATCACCTCCCTTTATTATCTTGTAAGACACTATAGGCTCGTGGCAAACTATGGGACTCGAGGAGATAATCGCCAATAAAATCAGAGGAAAAGGCGCTATTCACGTTAGCGAATTTGTAGAGCTTGCCCTTTACCATCCAGAATTTGGATATTACAACCGCAGGCCACCGGTTATAGGGAAAGAGGGAGATTTTTATACAAGCTCAGACTTACATCCAATTTTTGGGATGACCATTGGCAGGTGGCTAAAGAGGAAGGGAATTAAAACTGTCCTTGAGATAGGAGCCGGGAAGGGCTGGCTTGCCCATGATATTTTGAAGGAGTTTCATGGAGACTATTTGATCCTGGAAAGAAGTGAGTATCTACGCGAGATTGAGAGGGAGGTTTTGCGAGAATTTAATAACGTCACATGGATTGAGTCAATAGATGAGCTTCAACCCTTTGAGGGGCTTGTGCTTGCCAATGAACTTTTTGATGCATTCCCCTTTGACCTGTTTAAAAAGATAAAGAAGTCTGATAAAGTAGTTCCCTTATCCTCCCCTCGCGCACGAAGTGCGTGGGGCGAGGAAAGAGGTGGGGGGAATTCCTCTTCAAAATTTGATGATTTGGGATTTCCTGGGCAAGATTCTGAAATTGAATGGTATGAAATTCTGCTCAAGGAAGGCATGGAATATGAGCTTGTTGAGGCATCGGAAGAAGATAAAGAAATTCTTAAGGAATACAAGGGAGCACAGTTTGTTGTATTGCCCCGCGGATGGGACAGTCTGATCAGGGAGCTATCATTGAGACACCGTGGGGAGATAATAGTTATAGACTATGGATTTGAGCGTCGAGAATACGAGAGGAGATTTCCATACGGAGCCATTCAGACATACAAAAGGCATGGGCCTGGTGGACATTTTACCCAAAATCCTGGGGAGCAGGACATCACATTTTTTGTAGATTTCTCTCTGCTATCAAAGGTTTTTGAGAATCATGGATACAGGGATTTAAAGATACAGTCTCAGGCTGATTTTTTAATTGAAATTGGGATCATGGATGTTCTGGAAGAGTACGAAAAGATTGCAGATGAGAAAGAAAAGGTAAAAGCCCGACTTGCCGTAAAAACACTCATCATGGACTTCGGCACAACTTTTAAAGTCCTGCAGGGGAGAAAGGAGTAATTCCCTCCAAAAATTGCATAACCTTTTATTGTACTCAAGCAAACTTCTCATCACTCATAAACCTTAAAGGGTTTTAACACCATTTTCTCTACCACTATCATTGGCCGGAATATTTGCCATTCCAAAGCGGGCACATATATACAAAATTTTTGGCTTGAAAACTAAAAATTCAAAATGTGACCCCTCTCCTTCAATTCCTCTCCCCGCAAGTATTTATGCGGGGGAGAGGAAGATTTTATTAAGTGAACCAGCTCGAATGACTGTGTTACATTCAGCTAAGCTTATACTCCAGCAATTATCTTATTTTCACAAAAACTTTGCTTGTATTCCTGGAGCACATAAATATTTTCTCATAATAAGCGGAGCTTGCGTTCAAAATGGCAAAAAATTTTTTACCCTGCGCTTAACTTGTAGAGTAAAAATCCTTCCCTCCCCCGCGCGAAGCGCGGGGGAGGGTGAGGGAGGGGGCATTCCGCTTGAAATCTTCAAAATTTTAAGATGAAGCCCCTCACCCCAACCCTCTCCCGCTTCGCGGGAGAGGGAGATTTTTTGATTTTTAATTAAAATTTTTTCAGTTGTAGCCCCTCACCTCAATCCTTTCCAGCAGAGAATTTATAATCTCGGCGGGAACTACAGATGCAGTATTTCAGTGAATAAAGAGGTGAATAAATTCTGATCATGGATAAATGATTTGCCCATTCCACCCCAGCCCTCCCTTCCAGAGGAAGGGAGGGAGTTTTGTTAAGGATTTCTTCCTTACGAAACAAACATGAAACTTTGACCTTTAAATTTCCCCTCCTCCTCCTATAATGTTTGTTGTTATTTATTATGGTTATCACCCACAATATAGAGAAAAACTTTAGAGGAGGTGGAATGAGTGGTTTTTAGATCTTTCCCCTCCTTGGGGCTTGACCCCGGTAGGAAGATTGGTCCCTCCACCTGG
>WFZT01000228.1 GCA_015489415.1 Caldifarciminota bacterium
ATCTGACATCGCGAGACCCATATGAGTTTGACCTTTTCAAAGCACGTGATGAAATTAAGTCCTTTTTCAATACCTCGAGGCTGGATGCATTTGAGCTTGAGGATTCAGAGTTTGCAGTGAGGGCTGCCGGGGCTCTTGTTTCATACCTGCGCGAGAAGAAACCCGGGATGCTTGAGCACATCAGGGGAATTAAAAAACTCAGGCTTTCAAACTTCATGTACATCGACCCCCAGACCATTAAAAACCTCGAGATTGTTGAAAAGATCAGGCCGGATACTGAAGGATTGACCCTGTTTGAGGTTCTTGACCACTGCAAAACCCCCATGGGCTCAAGGAGATTAAAAGAGTCTCTTCTATCTCCATTCCTCTCCAAAGGAGATATTTTAGTAAGACTCACTCGCGTTAATCATCTTGTTCAAAATCAGTCGCTCCTTAAGAAAATCCAGGAGGTTTTATCAGACATTTCTGATATTGAAAGGCAACTTGGGCGGATTTCGGCCAACAAGACAAATCCACGCGAGCTCGTTCGCTTTGCAAAATCTTTATCCTTTGTGCCGCAGCTTGAGGCCCTTCTTGGTGAATATGAAGAATGGAAAGAACTTGTCACATTTCCGGATATTGAGGGAATCGACAGGGAAATACTCAGGACCATTGTTGACGATCCACCGGTGAATTTCAATCTCGGCGGGGTTGTGAGGGATGGGGTGAATCCCGAACTCGATGAATTAAGAGACATAAGCAGGCACGGTAAGGATAAACTCCTTGAGCTCGAACGACGCGAGAGGGCGCGAACCGGTATTCAGAACCTGAGGATTGGCTATAATTCAGTTTTTGGTTACTACATCGAGGTCACTAAATCCAATCTCCATCTTGTACCGCAGGATTACATCAGAAAGCAGACACTCACCAATGCAGAGAGGTTTATAACCGAGGAGTTGAAGGAATTAGAGGATAAGATTCTCGGAGCAGAGGAGCGGTCGATCAGACTGGAAAATGAGATCGTGAAACAGCTTCGCCAGCGAGTGCTTGAGAAATCCTTTGAGATAAAGAGAATTGCAGAAAAAATTGCGGAAATTGACCTCATAACATCGCTTGCAGACGTGGCCATTAAGAGACGTTATGTTATGCCAGAAATAAAAGAAGATGGCAGAATTGAGATTAAGGATGGAAGGCATCCCATAGTGGAAGTGGGGCTTAAGGGCGAGACATTTGTCCCGAATGACACATTTATGGACCTCTCCGAAAACCGGGTTTTTATCATCACTGGACCCAATATGTCCGGAAAATCAACCTACCTGAGGCAGGTGGCGATTATCACGATAATGGCACACATCGGGTCATTTGTCCCGGCTGCGAGTGCAAAGATTGGGCTTGTGGACAGGGTTTTCTCCCGAATTGGGGCCTCTGACGACCTTGCGCGCGGAATTTCCACATTCATGGCCGAGATGATAGAAACAGCCCAGATACTCCATAATGCCACAAACAGGAGTCTCATTATTCTTGACGAGGTGGGCCGCGGCACATCCACATTCGATGGACTCGCAATAGCGTGGGCAGTTGTTGAATACATCGCAGATTTTGTGGGTGCGAAAACACTTTTTGCCACACATTATCACGAACTTTCCATTCTGGGGAGAAAACTCAAAGGTGTGAGAAACTTTACCATTGCTGTAAAAGAATGGGGCGACGAGATAATCTTCTTGAGGAAGCTTATTCCTGGTGAATCCGATAGAAGTTATGGAATTCATGTGGCGAAGCTGGCTGGGATTCCGGGGCCTGTGATCAGGCGTGCAAAGGAGATTCTAAAAGACCTTGAAAAGGGAAGAAAATCCCTTAAAGTAAAGGCACGCGAAGAGACCCTTCAGCTTGATATCTTCAAGCGTGAGGAGAGTGAGAAGGAATCAAGAATAGTGGAGATATTGAAAGGGGTGGACCCGGATACGCTTTCACCCCGTGAAGCTTTAGAATTAATTTACAAACTCAAAGAGGAGCTAAAGAAATGAGCGGACTGTTTTCAAAGATTTTCAAAGGCTGGGGGAGTGAGGTGGCCGTTGACCTCGGGACCGCGCACACCCTGATTTACGTTAAAGGCAGAGGAATAGTTTTAAGGGAGCCTTCAGTCGTTGCTGTGGATAAGACTACAGGAAAGGCGCTTGCTATTGGAGAAGAGGCAAAAAGGATGCTTGGAAAGACCCCTGGCAACATCCTTGCCAAAAGACCCATGAAGGACGGGGTAATTGCGGACTTCGAACTTGTTCAGGAAATGCTCTATAGCATGCTAACAAGGGTGCTTAAGAAAAACCTTATTATCAGGCCCAAGGTTTTGATTGCTGTCCCATCTGGAATTACAGAGGTGGAGCGTCGCGCAGTTAAAGATTCTGCTGAAAATGCGGGGGCAAGAGAGGTGCTTCTCGTGTCCGAGCCTGTTGCAGCGGCCGTGGGAATCGGGCTACCCATTGATGAGCCCACAGGTAATATGATTGTGGACATTGGCGGGGGGACCACGGAAATCGCTGTGATCGCCCTTTCTGGAATAGTTACAAACACATCCATCCGTATCGCTGGTGATGAGATGGATGAGGCGATTATCAACTATGTCCGTGAAAAGTACCGTGTCATCATTGGTGAACAAACGGCAGAAAATGTGAAAAAAGAGATAGGAAACGTTTTCCCACTGATCGAGGAGACCAAAATGGAGGTCAAGGGACGCGATCTTGTTTCAGGAAATCCGAAAACTATCGAAATTTCATCAGCCGAGATTAGAGAGGCCTTAAAGAGCCCGGTGAACCAGATTGTAGATGCGGTTAAAAATGCACTTGAGAAAACGCCACCAGAATTGGTTTCGGATATTATTGATCGCGGAATCTACCTGACAGGTGGTGGCTCACTTATCAAGGGGCTTGATGAGCTGATCAGGGAGGAGACCAACCTCTACGTTAAAACAGTGGACAATCCACTGGATTGCGTTGCACTGGGTGCAGGTAAAATCCTTGAAAACCTGGAGAAATATGAGAAGGTCCTATTGAAACCACATAAACTCATTTCTATTTGATGAAAAAAAGTTACCTGATTTACCTGCTCGTTTCCCTTTTGTTCTTCATCAAACCTATTAAAACTATTTTCCACACAATCCTTGCGGACTCGGTCTATATCCCGGTTTTGAAGGCCGAGAAGTTTGTGGAAGAATTGACATTCATGCGCTCACAGTATGAGAAGCTTAATGAGCTCTTGCTCCTTTCCATGGGAGAGCTGAGTGAAGAGAAGAGAAAAAGGCTTTATGGAATCTGGAAAAACGGACTTGATACCACCTATATCCTCGCCAAGGCGCTTTATTTTGACCCCTTTGGAAAGGTGCAAAAAATTACGCTCGATAAGGGGAAAAATTCAGGTGTCAGATATGGCTTACCCGTTGTTTACAGAGGAAATCTGGTTGGAAAGGTTTACTATACAACTGACAGGCTCTCTTTTGTGATGAGCCTCTATAACGAGAATTTCAGGGTGGGAGTTGCGGACAAGAGGAGCGGTGTGCTCGGAGTGCTTGCAGGTGGTAGCACTCCCCATCTTTTGTATGTCCCCAAATGGGCAGATGTAAGAGAAGGTGATACTCTCATTACATCAGGCATTGGCATAATAAAAGGTGGAATTCCTGCAGGAGTTGTTGATGAGGTAAAAAATTCCTCCGAGGACCAGTTTTTCTTCAGGATTAAAGTCAGACCCTTCTGGGATTTTTCATCAACAGGCATATTCGGGATTGTGAAATGAACGCGAAAAAATGGACACTGCTTATACTTTTGCTGGTCTCATCGGCCATAAGGGCCAAAGTAACGTATATCTGGCTGCCAGACCCGGTTTTAATTTTTCTACTACCCCTGATTTTGCACATTGCTGATGATTATGTTGGTCCGCTCGCCCTTACAGCTGGTATTTTAAGAGATGGATTGTATCTGGATATTCCCTGGGTATCTCCATTCACTTTCACACTTTTTGGACTCATTTTCATCATTTATCGTAACTTTGTAAATATTGCCCTGGTCCTGCCCAAGATTATTCTATTCACTGTGAGCATCGTTGTTTATTACGCTGTTTACCTTTATGTCAATGGTCTTGCTCTCTCGCTCTTGTACTTCAGGGCGATCCTATTGACGGTTATCTTTTCGGTTCTGGTCGAATTATGGGTACAGAAAAGATAAGAAGGCTCATCGTTTTCTCGCTTGTGATCTTTGTGTTTTTTGTTCTCCTCGGCCGATTGTACGATATCCAGATTGTAAGACATGAGGAATTTACAAGCTGGGCTCAAAAGAATTTCCTCAAGTCCATCAGAATTCCTTACAAAAGAGGTCGAATTCTCGACAGAAATGGAGTGGTTCTCGCAGATTGGCGGCCAGGGTTCGCAGTTTATATTCTCAAAAATGGTCTTAAAAAATCGGAGCTAAAGAACCTCCTCGAAATAATCGGACTAAAAACCAATGTAGACAGTCTCTACCGGAAGTTACTGCAATATCCTGTTATAAAAGACCTTGATTTTAAAGAAATCACCAGGCTCGAAGAGGAAAGAGACAGGTTCCCCTACTTCGTGGTGGGGACTATTCCGGTGAGGTATTATCACTATCCCAGGGTGCTGGCCCATGTTACGGGATACACTGGAGAGGTTACACAGACGGAGATCGAGAGGGATAGTACGCTGAAGGTTGGAGAGACAATCGGAAAGCGCGGTGTGGAAAAATTCTACAACCGATTTTTGAGGGGCAAATTTGGTACCCGGTATTTTATGGTGGACGTTACAGGTCAGCTAATCAAAGAGGACCCAAT